>JBMNTW010000172.1:0-4335 GCA_050945935.1 Christensenellales bacterium | reverse complement strand
CGGCACCACCAAGGCGCACATCTGCCGCGCAACGCTGGAGGCCATCGCCTTCTCCATCAAGGACATTACCGACGACATCGGCAAGAACACCGGCAACCCCGTCAAGGAAATCAAGATTGACGGCGGCGCATCGGCAAACAACCTTCTTGCCCAGTTCTTCGCGGATATTCTGGACTGCAAGGTCGCGCGGCCCGCATCCGTGGAAGCCACCAGCCTGGGCGCCGCGCAGATGGCAGGGCTTTTCGCCGGCATCTGGACGGAGGAGGACTTCGAAAACGCCGTGGAATACGACGCCGAGTTCACCAGCAGCATCACCGAAAAAGAGCGCGAAGCCCGCTACGCCGACTGGTGCGAAGCGGTCAAGCGCAGCGCCAACTGGATCAGGCATTAATCGCTAAAGGGGAGGGAGCCGTTCCGCGCATCTTTTCCGGGGTGCGCGGAACGGATATTTGCTTGCTGCCGGCAAGGGCGGCACCTTGCCGGCAGTGTTTAGAAAGGGATGATATCGTTGACGGACCGCGAAATTGTGGCGGCCTTTGAACAGGCGCTTACGGAAAAGGGATATTCTGCAGAGCTTGTCAAAGCGAAGGCCGAAGGGGGCATTCTGACCCTTTTCGGCACGGTGGAAAGATGGGCGGAAGCTGTGGAAATCGGCCATATGGCGGCAAAGATTCCCGGCGTGGTCAATGTGGTGGTGGACATCACAGCCCCAGACCTTCCGAAAAAAGAAAAGCGGGATGTAACACCCTACTTTGAAAAGGGTGTTGTCGACCGGGCGGACGTCGTCATCATCGGCGGCGGAATCACGGGCTGCGCCGCCGCGCGCCAGCTTTCGAAATACAGGCTGGATATTCTGGTGCTCGAACGCAACGAAGACCTGTGCGAAGGCACCACCAAGGCGAACAACGGCATGGTGCATTCGGGTTACGATTCCAAACCCGGCACACTGAAGGCGAAATACAATGTCCAGGGCAACGCCATGTTTACCAAGTGGGCGGAAGAACTGGGCTTTAAGTTTAACAGAACGGGGTCCTTCGTCTGCGGTTTCACCGAGGAGGACAAAAAGACCATCGACAAACTCTTCGAAAACGGCAGAGCGAACGGCGTTCCCGGCATCGAAGTGATCACGGGAGACAGGGCGCGCGAGATTGAGCCCGGCCTTTCTGACGCGGTGACCTGGGCGTTGTGGACGCCCACGGCAGGCTATGCGGAGCCCTACGAAGTCGCCCTCGCCTGCGCGGAAAACGCGGTGGACAACGGCGCGCGCTTTAAGCTGAACTGCGAAGTGCTGGACGTGCTGACAGAAAACGGCGCTGTCCGCGGCGTGCTGACCGTCGACGGGATCATCGAAGCGCCGGTGGTCATCAACGCGGCGGGGGTCTATGCGGACGAAATCGCCGAAATGGCGAAGGACCGCTTTTATTCCATCCACAACCGCCGGGGCACGCTGGTGATTCTGGACAAGGAAAACAAGGGCAGGCTTCACACCTATTCCGGCTTCGCTCCCAGCAACTACACCAAAGGCGGCGGCCCCATGGCAACGCCGGAAGGAACCTTGCTGTTTGGCCCCTCCGCCAAGGAAGTGCCGGACAAGGAGGACTTAGGGGTGGACGAGGACGACGTGCGCTTCGTGCTGGACAAGGCGATGGTGCTTACCAAGGGCATCAGCACGGATACGGTCATCACCTACTTCAGCGGCGCCCGCGCGGCGACCTATAACGAGGACTTCATCATCGAAAATTCTAAGAAAGTCAGGGGATTCATCCACGTGGCAGGCATCCAGTCCCCCGGCTTCGCCTCCGCGCCGGCGATTGCAAAGCGTGTGGAGGAGCTTTACTTAGAGCAAAACCCCGAAGCGGAACCTGACCCGTCCTTTAACCCCGTGAGGAAGCATCATAAGCCCTTCCGGGACTGCACCGCAGAGGAGCGGAAAGCGCGCATCGCGGAAAATCCGGCCTACGGCAGGGTGATCTGCCGCTGCGAAACGGTGACCGAGGGCGAAATCCTGGACGCCATCCACGGCAAAATCCCCGCGCGGACGATGGACGCCGTCAAGCGCCGCACGCGCGCCGGCATGGGCAGGTGTCAAGCTGGGTTCTGCGGCGCGAAGGTGCTGGCGATACTCGCCCGGGAACTGGGCAAAAGCCCCAATGAAATCACGCAAAAGGGGAAGGGTTCCGAGGTATTGATCGCCGAAAACCGCCCGGTCAAAGGAGGCGAAAGAGCATGAAACACGCCGAACTGGTGATCATTGGCGGCGGTCCTGCGGGCCTTGCCGCAGCGGTGAAGGCGAAGGAGCTGAACATCGGCAACATCGTTTTAATAGAGAGAGACAGGCACCTTGGCGGCATACTCCAGCAGTGCATCCACGACGGGTTCGGCCTGCACCGCTTCAAAAAGCAGCTTTCCGGCGCGGAGTACGCCCAAAGGTTCATCGACGAGGTGCAAAAGGGCGGCATAGAGGTGCTTTCAGACACCATGGTGCTGGAACTTTCCAAAGATAAGGTCATCACCGCGTCCAGCGCCGAGCACGGTCTTTTGACCATTCAGGCGGGCGCTGTGATACTCGCCATGGGCTGCCGGGAACGCACCCGCCCGCAGGTGCGCATTTACGGCGACCGCCCGGCAGGCGTGCTCACCGCGGGTGCTGTGCAGCGGTACATCAACATCGAAGGCTGGCTGCCCGGCAAGCGCGCGGTGATCCTCGGCTCGGGGGATATCGGCCTGATTATGGCCCGCCGCATGACGCTGGAGGGCATGGAGGTGGAGGGCGTTTACGAAGTGATGCCCCATCTCGGCGGCCTTCGCAGGAACAAGGTCCAGTGCCTGGACGATTACGGCATCCCGCTGCACCTTTCCACCACCGTGGTATCGGTACACGGTAAAAAAAGGCTGGAAGCCGTCACCGTCGCCCAAGTGGGGCAGGATAAAAAGCCCATCGCCGGCACCGAGCGTGTCATCCCCTGCGATTTGCTGGTGCTTTCCGTGGGTCTGATTCCCGAAAACGAGCTCAGCCGGGGCGCAGGCATCGAACTGCACCCCGTCACCAAAGGCCCCGTGGTGAACGACGCCATGATGACCAGCCTGCCCGGCGTGTTCGCGGCAGGGAACGTGGCGGCGGTGTTCGATCTGGTGGATTACGTTTCCCAGACGGGCGAAACCGCGGCAGCGGGTGCTTGGGAGTTCCTGAAGGGCGATGCTGCCGGTGAAACCGTGGATGCCGTTTCCGGCGAAAACGTGTCCTTCGTGTTCCCCCAGAAGGTGCGAAAGGACGCAGCAGGCAGGAAAATCGACCTGTACCTTCGCGTCAACAAGCCCTTGAAGGGCGTTGTTGCCACCGTTTCCTGCGGCGGAAAGACCCTTTACACAAAGAAGCACGCCGTCGCCAACCCGCCGGAGATGCTCGCCATCAGCTTTACGCCGGACGCCGAACTTTCCGGGGAAATCGTTGTGGACGTAAAACAGGGGGAGCGCCATGATTGAGAAGAACTATACCTGCATCGTCTGCCCGGTCAGCTGCGACTTGACGCTGACGGACGATAACGGCGTGCTGACCGTCACCGGCAACGCCTGCAAGCGCGGCGAAGTGTACGCAAAAAACGAGTACACCGACCCGAAGCGCATGATTACCACCACGGTAAGGCTCACCGGCGCGGAACTTGCCCGGCTGCCGGTCATCAGCACGGACCCAATCCCGAAGGGTCTGATGGCGGACTGCCTGAAGCTCTTATATGAAATGGAAGTCAAAGCACCTGTTAAAGTGAGGGACATCATTGTGAAAAACATTCTGAACACGGGGGTGGACATTGTCGCCGCCCGTACGGTTCAACGGGAAAAGGGGGGCGCTTTTGCGTTCCTTGCGGCAGTTGAGAAGAACTGCCCGGAAACGGAAATCCTGACCCGGCAGGAGGATCGGCTGATCTACTCCCACGGCTGCTACCCGAAGGAATACAAGTGGCTCCGCCAAGGGCCGTACCCCTATGTGACGGACGCTGTGCTCCGCCCCGCTTCCGAAGGGGAGATTTCCGCGATACTGAAGCTCGCCAACGAGCACAACGTCGCCATCATCCCCTACGGCGGGGGAAGCGGCATCGTGGGCGGCAGCATTCCCTATAACGGGGAGATCATTGTGGACACAAAAAGGCTCAAGGACTTTTCCATCAACCCGGTGAACTGCACCGCCACGGGCGGCTGCGGGCTGACGGGGGCAGAGTTTGAGAACCTTCTCAACGAGCGGGGCTATACCTGCGGCCATTACCCCCAGTCCTTCCAGAGCGCTGTGCTGGGCGGCATGGTGGCAACCCGCGCCATCGGCACCTTCTCCACCAAGTACGG
>JBMNTW010000171.1:0-4350 GCA_050945935.1 Christensenellales bacterium | reverse complement strand
CGAAGACCTGCCCGAGGAAGCCCACATTTCCTTCTATAAGCAGGGCGAGTTTACGGACCTTTGCGCCGGCCCCCATGTGGGTTCCACCGGCAAGATCAAGCACTTCAAGCTGATGAGCGTCGCCGGCGCCTACTGGCGGGGAGACGAAAAGAACAAGATGCTCCAGCGCATTTACGCCACGGTCTTCCCCACCAAGGATGAGCTGAAGGAGTATCTGGACAGGTTGGAAGAAGCCAAAAAGCGCGACCATAGAAAGCTCGGCCGCGAGCTGGACCTGTTCGCCATCATGGACGAAGGCCCCGGCTTCCCGTTCTTCTTCCCCAAGGGCATGGTCATCCGCAACGAGCTGGAGAACTACTGGCGCCAGCTGCACCGCGAAAGGGGCTATGAGGAAATCAAGACCCCGATGATCCTCAACGAGGAGCTCTGGCACAGAAGCGGTCACTGGGACCATTACAAGAACAACATGTACTTCACCAAGATCGACGGTGAAGATTACGCCATCAAGCCCATGAACTGCCCCGGCGGCATGCTGGCGTACAAGCGCCGCCTGTGGTCTTACAAGGACCTGCCCCTTAGGGTGGGCGAGCTGGGCCTGGTGCACCGCCACGAGCTTTCCGGCGCGCTGCACGGCCTGATGCGCGTGCGCTGCTTCACCCAGGACGACGCCCACATCTTCATGACGGAAGACCAGATCCAGTCTGAAATCGCGGAAGTCATGGACCTGATCGACTCCGTGTACAAGGTGTTCGGCTTCAAGTACCACGTGGAGCTTTCCACCTGCCCCGAGGACTTCATCGGCACCGAGGAAATGCGCGTCACCAGCGAAAACGCCCTCAAGGCCGCTCTGGAGGCAAAGGGTGTGAACTATGTGCTCAATCCCGGTGACGGCGCCTTCTACGGTCCGAAGATTGACTTCCATCTCGAAGACTCCATCGGCCGCACCTGGCAGTGCGGAACGGTCCAGCTGGACTACCAGATGCCTGAGCGCTTCGATCTGACCTACACCGGCGCGGACGGCGAGAAGCACCGCCCCATCATGATCCACCGCGTGGCGTTCGGCTCCATCGAGCGCTTCATCGGCATCCTGACGGAGCACTTCGCCGGCGCGTTCCCCACCTGGCTCGCCCCCGTGCAGGCGAAGATTCTGCCCATCACCGACCGCACCCACGACGTGGCGAAGCAGATTGCCGGCGTGATGGCTGCGGAAGGCATCCGCGTGGAGGTGGATGACCGCTCCGAAAAGATCGGCTACAAGATCCGCCAGGCGCAGATGGAAAAAGTGCCTTACATGCTCGTCATCGGCGACAAGGAGGCCGAAGACGGCACCGTTGCCGTCCGTTCCAGAAAGGACGGGGACATCGGCACCATGCCGCTGGAGGATTTCCTGGCAAAGATTCAGGAAGAGATCGAAACCAAGGCCCACGACTAATCCTAAAAGCAATGCGAAGTGCCTGCCCGACTATCGGGCGGGCGCTTTTTTTTGCGTTTTGTGATGAAGGGCCAAGCCGGGTCGTATGCTAAACGGGAAAGAGCGCCCATTGCCGCACTTGATTGGGCAGGGAAACTGTGTTATAGTTAACCTGAACAAACTTGCTCGGAAACCCCCGGCGCGCACGAAAGGAGGCCCCATGCGTAAAACGGCGAGATCCATCGCGTTCATCGTCATGATGTTGATGATCTTCCTGCTTCTCGGTTGTTCCGCGAACGTTGCGGAACCTTCCCCCACTCCGGAACCAACAAAAAGCGTAACCGAAACCCCCGCTCCCGACGCCGAACAGGACGTTGAGGAGGAGAAAGAGTACGCTTTTACCCGTTCGGACTTTCCCGCCTTTGAAACCACGGACATTGACGGAAATGCCATATCCAACAGCGTGTTTTCCGAAGCGAAGCTGACGATGGTGAACCTCTGGGGCACCTGGTGCGGCCCCTGCGTGGGTGAACTGCCCGAACTTCAGAAGATTTCCCAGGATTATGCGCAAAAAGGCGTGAAGGTCATCGGTGTTTACGACTATTCCAGCATGGATGAGGAAGTCAGAGCGCTGATGGAAGCCAACGGACTGACCTACACCATGGCGCACTATGCCGATGCGTTTTATGAACTGGAAACGGGATACGTTCCCACGACGTATTTTGTGGACGGACAGGGCCGGATCATGAGTTCCGCCTTTGTCGGCGCCAAGGACTACGACGGATGGAGCACGGTGATCGATGCACTCCTCAAAGACGTGGACTAAAGTTCTGCTGCCCGGCGCGCTGCTTGTTGCCGGGCTTTTGACGATTGCTGTTGGAGTCACCAACGGCGAAGCGCTGACGGTGTTTGCCAAGGCCGCCCGGGTGTGCCTTGAGTGCATCGGGATAGGCTGACATGAAAAAGCAAAGGAACCGGCGCCACGCCGTACAGGCGATGTACACGGCGCTCACCAATGCCTATATCATCGGATTTGTTAAGGGGACGGTCTACAGAGGTCCCCTTAAGAATATCTGTGTTCCGGGGCTGAACTGCTACGCCTGCCCCGGCGCCCTGGGAGCCTGCCCCATAGGCTCCCTTCAGGCGGTTTTGGGGAGCAGCAGGTACAGGTTTTCGTACTATGTCGTGGGTTTTTTGATGGCCTTCGGCGCTCTTTGCGGCAGGCTGATCTGCGGTTATTTGTGCCCCTTCGGGCTGGTGCAGGACCTGTTGCACAAAATCCCCCTGCCCAAACGGTGGAAGCTGAAAAAAATCAGAACGTTCAAGGGTGACGGTGCGCTGCGAAAGCTGAAGTACGTCATACTCGCCGTGTTCGTCGTGATTCTGCCCGTGACGCTTCTGAACCAGGCCGGCGTGGGAACGCCGTGGTTCTGCAAGCTCATCTGCCCAGCCGGAACGCTGGGGGGCGGCATTCCTCTGGTAACGGTCAATGAAACGCTGCGCGGCATGGTGGGCTGGCTCTTTGGATGGAAGATGCTGGTGCTGCTTGCGGTTGTCGGGCTCTCCATCCTGCTTTACCGACCGTTTTGCAAGTACGTCTGCCCTTTGGGGGCGATTTACTCCTTTTTCAACAAGGTTTCCTTCTACCGCATGGGGATTGACCCCAAAAAGTGCATCAACTGCGGCGCCTGCGAGCGCGTGTGTAAAATGAATGTTCCCTTTTTGAAGGACCAGAACCATGCGGAATGCATCCGCTGCGGCGACTGCAAACGCGTCTGCCCGAAGAGCGCAATTGTTTCCGGATTTTCGCCATATAAATGTGGAAAAAAAGAAAATAAGGAACGGCAGCAGGCGGATTTGACTTGATGGATGGTTAAAAATGTGGCATTATGAAAATGCTGGAAGTCATTCAACATGCATTTTAACAGGAGGTGCCAAATGTCCGATTTCTACTTTCCCGACTTCGGGGGCTCCTATGGCTTTTACAGCGGCGTATCCAGCGTTGCCTCTGCGGTAGGCCCCGTACTCATCGTATCCTTCATCCTCGGTCTGTGTATCGCCATTTTCTTCCTGCCCCAGCGCAATCGCGGAAGGTTCTCTCCCGTGCTTGACAAGATTCACAGCTTCCTGAACTTCAGAATGTTCTGGCTGTCGTGGATCATCAAGGTCCTGTTCGTCACCTTGTCGATCTACCTGTTCATCATGGGCATCTATGTGATGTTCGCCCTGAGCTTCTGGGCAGGTCTGGCGCTCATCATCTCCATCCTGGTGGTCCGTCTGGTGTTCGAAAGCATTTACGCCATCCTCTCCATTCGTGACAATGTGGAGCAGATCAACCACCACTTCAACGGCAAGCCTGCGGACGATACGCCCGAAGAACCTTCCCCCCGCGCAGGCGGCGGATTCAGCTTCAAGGCGTTCGCCCGGCGCGGCCCCGCAAGGCCCGATTCCAACGAACCCGTTCCCGCCGAACAGATTAAGACCGCCGATTCCGCGGATAAGGTTTTCTGCACCAATTGCGGCGCGGAGACCCGCCCCGGCGCGATGTTCTGCGCGAACTGCGGCGCGAAGATCCAATAAATCGACTCCGGCAAACCCGTGCGATGTTCGCGCGGGTTTTTGCTTGTATCGTGAAAGGGAAAGACATGTTGGATTTTGAAAAAGTCTGGAACAGCTGGCAGGATGCCGAAGCCTTCTCCGGCGTGGTTTCGGTAAGGGACGAGCAGGGCGTTATCTTTGAAAAATGCCAAGGATTCCGCATCTTCAGCGAACAGCTGCCGAACAACGCCAACACGGCTTTCGGCATCGCGTCCGGAACGAAGCTGTTTACCGCGCTGGCGGTCTGCAAACTGATTGACGGGGGAAAGCTGTCCCTCAACGATAAGCTGTGGGACCTGCTGCCGTATGACCTCGGGCAGATCAACAGGAATGTTACCGTA
>JBMNTW010000170.1:0-4367 GCA_050945935.1 Christensenellales bacterium | reverse complement strand
CGATCTTGTTGATGCCGGCGATGATGATCAGCTTCTTCGGTCCGTAGGCGATGGAGGCGACCCGGTTGCCCCTGCCGTCGATGTTGACAAGGCAGCCTTCCTCGGTAATGGCGTTGGCGCTGGCCATGTATACGCCGCAATGCTGGGCATTCTTGTACACATCTGGGTTCTGGTCCGGCGGTGTGAGCGCGTGGGAATGTACGGTGCAGCCGGCGTCCATCAACGCTTTCGCCATGCCGATTTCCCGCATGGTTTCGGACCCGCCCATGCCTACGGCGGCGCCGTTTACTTCCTTGACGGCGGCGGCGACCGCTTCTTCCGGCGTTTCGAAGTACAGGGCGGTGTAACCCCTGCTTTCGAGGTTCTTCATCGTTTTCCGGATATCTGCCATTTCTCTGATTCCTCCTGTCGGCGATTTAAGAAGCGACGAAACTACTACTACACATGATACAATAAACGCGGCAACTTTGCACCGTCGAATCCCATCGGAATGCCGGGTTTGCATGAAAAAGCGGCGCCGCGGCGCCGCAGAGAAAACGTTTTTTATAGCTGCTCCAGCAACGGGAACGCCGCGCGCAGCATGCGCTCACAAGTGACGGTAAAGCCAAGGTCGCAGCTTTTCGCGTCCGTGCCGTTCATGCAGAAGATGACGCCGTTCTTCGTTTCATCGTCGAAGTAGAAGGCGTTGAACGCGCCGTACGCCCTGCCGAAATGGCCGATGATGGAACGGTCCGGCACGATGCGATGGTCAAACTGCATCAGATTCAGCCCGTGGACATTCACACCGTCGTCAAACTGCACTTTTTTCATCTCGGCAACGGCTTCCTCAGAAAGGATACGCACGCCCTTGGAAACGCCGCCGTTGATGAGGACCATCATCAGGCGCGCCATCTCCGAAGGTTTCGCGTGCAGATTCCCCTGCGCCATGCGGTAAGCCTCGCCCACGGGCAGCGCGTAAAGCTTCGCCTTGTTCTTCAGGGAGTTTTTCAGCCATTCCTCGCCGCGATTGTCCTTTTCGTCCGGCGCGACTTCATAAGGCGTGGCGACGACGGCGCCTTCGGGCAGGTCCTGCGGGTCGTAGCGGCAGGTCAGCCCCAGGGGGTCGAAAATCGCCTTCGTGGCGTAATCGCAGAAGCGCATGCCGGTGACTTTTTCGATGATGGTGCCCATGATGCCCGAGCCGAAGCTGGAATAGCTGTAAGCCGTTCCGGGGCGGGCGTTGAGGTAATTGTCCACCGAATAGCCGGGGGCGCCTTCCGGCAGCATTTCACTCAAAAGATAGGGCGGCATCTCGCCGGCGCAGATTTTATTGTAGCTCCCCGTTTCGATCAATGTGGAGGTGTGGGTCATCAGATGGCGCAGGGTGATGGGATCATCGGGATAATAAGGGTTTCGCACCCGGTAGCCCAGGTAATCGCCGATGTCCGCATCCAGCGACAGTTTGCCCGCATCCACCAGCGTCATCACCGCCATGCCGGAAATGACTTTGGAAACCGACGCCATGCGGTAATAAGTGTCCACAGTGGTCTCTTCGTTCCGTTCCCTGTTGCGAAGGCCGAAGCAGTCGCAACAGGTGATTTCCTGCTCCCGCAGGGTACAGAAGGACAGGCTGACGGTGCCGGTTTCTTCGGCGATGCGCATCAGTTCCTCGCGCAGACGCTGTTTGACAGTCATAAAAAAGCCCTCCAGAAATGGGGTGATACTCGTATCATAACCCGACGGAGGGCGATTTTCAAGGCAATAAAGCGTCCCAGGGGTCCTGCCAGAGCACGACTTTGCCTTCCTTCAAGGACGCCGGCACGTCGATGACGCGCTGGTTGTCGCTACCCCGAAAGCGCAGGGCAAGGGAGCGGCGCTCGAGTATGAACCGCCCGTCCACCAGCACGTCGCACGCTTCCAAAAGCGCGCGCTTCTTTTCATCTAGCAGAAGTTCCTCAAAGGTCCATCCGGAATACGCCCACACGCTTTTGCCCATCTCACGGGCGGCTTTGGCGATTTCGAGCATCGCCTCCGGCTGGCAGAAGGGCTCGCCGCCTGTCAAGGTGATTCCTGCCCAAAGGGGGTTATTTGCGAGTTCTTGAATGATGTCCGCCGTATCCGCCTCCTGCCCCCCCGAAAAATCGTGGGTGTTCGGGTTGTGGCAGCCTGGGCAGGCGTGGGGGCAGCCCTGGGTGAACAAAGCCAGGCGCAGTCCCGGCCCGTCCACCACGGAATCGCGGATCAGTCCCGCTATGCGAAAGAGCATGTTAACCTCCATGCGTTGAAAGAGTAGGAAAGCGGGTCCGGGCAGAGCGCCGGGCCCGCTTGTTCGGTTATAACGAGCGTATGGGTTCAAGTCCCATCGGACTCAAACGCAGCAGTGCTTCACGCGGTCGTGCTCCTCGGTGCGCTTGGCATCGTTGAAGCGTTCAAGAGTTCCGACGAGGTAACCCGTAATCCTGCGTATGCGCTGGAAGGAAGGACCGTCCTCTTCCTTTCTGCCGCACTTGGGGCAGGTATCGTCAATCACACCGTTGTAGCCACAGACGGGGTCCCTGTCCACCGGATGGTTCACGGAACCGTATCCCACGCCGGACTCCTTCATGCAGCGGATGATGCTTTCAAAGGCGTCCAGATTCTTCAGCGGGTCACCGTCCATCTCCACATAGGTGATGTGGCCGGCGTTGGTCAGCTCATGGTACGGCGCTTCCAAACGGATCTTTTCCGCCGCGGTGATGGGGAAGTACACCGGAATGTGGAAGCTGTTGGTGTAATAGTCGCGGTCCGTCACGCCGGGGATGACGCCGAAGCGCTTCTTATCCAGCCGCACGAACCTGCCGGACAATCCTTCCGCCGGCGTGGCCAGCAGGGTGAAGTTCAGCCTGTACTTTTGGGAAAGCGCGTCGCACCGCGCGCGCATGTGGGAGATGATCTCCAGCCCCAGATTCTGGGCGGCGGGATCTTCGCCGTGGTGTTTGCCGATGAGCGCCACCAGCGTTTCCGCAAGACCGATAAAGCCGATGGAAAGCGTGCCGTGGCGAAGCACTTCGCGCACCTCGTCGTTCCATTTGAGCTTTTCGGAATCCAGCCACACGCCTTCGCCCATCAAAAAGGGGAAGTTGCACACCTTCTTGCGGCACTGAATCTCAAACCGTTCCAGCATCTGGGCGGCGACCAGGTCGATCTTCCTGTCCAGCTCCTCAAAAAACCAGTCCAGCGAACGGTTGGCGCGGATGGCGATGCGGGGCAGGTTGATGCTGGTGAAGCTCAAATTGCCCCTTCTGGCGCTGATTTCCTTGGTGGGGTCCGCCACGTTGCCGATAACGCGGGTGCGGCAGCCCATGTAGGAAATCTGGGTTTCCGGACGGGCGGGGTCGTAGTACTTGATGTTGAAGGGTGCGTCCTGGAAGGAGAAGTTGGGGAACAGCCGCTTGGCGGAGCAGCGGATCGCCAGCTTGAACAAATCGTAGTTCGGGTCGCCGGGGTTGTAGTTGATGCCTTCCTTCACCCTGAAAATCTGGATGGGGAAAATCGGCGTTTCGCCGCTACCGAGGCCCGCTTCGGTGGCGAGGAGCAAATTTTTCATCACCATGCGCGCTTCGGGGGATGTGTCCATCCCGTAGTTGATGGAGGAGAAGGGCGTCTGCGCGCCGGCGCGCGAATGCATGGTGTTCAGGTTGTGAATGAGCGCCTCCATCGCCTGGAAGGTGGCGCGGTCGGTCTCTTCATACGCCCTTTTGGCGGCGAAGGACTGGGCTTTTTTCACCAGAGCCTCGTCCGCGCCTTCTTCAATAAGGGCGGCAAGTTCCTCTGCCATGTAGTTGTTGTCGTCCGCCAGTTTGGGGAAGAGCTTGCGCTCTTTGAGCGCGGCGCACACCTTTTCATAGGCTTCGCCGTCCCCCAAAAGCTCAAAGGCTTCGCCCATCAGCCTTCTGTAGCGGCGGGAGTAGGTGGTGGCGACGCCGGGGGCCATGTCCCTGTCAAAGTTGTTGATGGACTGACCGCCGTGCTGGTCGTTCTGGTTGGACTGGATGGCGATGCAGGCGAGCGCGGTATAGGTGGAAATGTCCTTCGGGGCGCGCAGCACGCCGTGGCCGGTGCAAAATCCCCCGTTGAACAGGTGCGTCAAATCGATCTGGCAGCAGGTGGTGGTCAGGGTGTAGAAATCCAGATCGTGGATGTGGATGTCTCCCTCGGCGTGGGCCTTGCTGTGCTCGGGGTTGAGCACGAACATCTCATTGAACTGCTTGGCGCCCTCGGAGCCGTACTTGAGCATGGAGCCCATGGCGGTGTCGCCGTCCACGTTGGCGTTTTCGCGCTTGATGTCCGAATCCGCGGCGTCCTTGTAGGTAATGTCCTCATACACCTTCATCAATCGGGTGTTGCTC
>JBMNTW010000169.1:0-4370 GCA_050945935.1 Christensenellales bacterium | reverse complement strand
GCCACCGGCGTGGTGATGGCGTCAAAATATCCCGGCGAAACGGAGTTTCTGGGCATGGGCGTCAGCTACTGCGCCACCTGCGACGGCATGTTCTACAGAGGCAAAAAAGCCGCCGTGGTGGGCCGCAGTCCCGACGCGCCGGAGGAGGCCAACGCCTTACAAGACATGGGGGTGGACGTGTTTTACACAGGACTCACCGTGGACCGCCCCGAAGGGCTTCATGAGTCCATCCCGTACATTTCCGCCAAAAAGGTGGAAGTGCAGGGCGAAGGCAAGGTGAACGCCATTTTGCTGGACGGTACGCCCCACGAGGTGGAAGGCGTGTTCATACTCCGCCAGACGGTGGCGCCCACGGCGATTCTGCCGGAGCTTGCGATGGAAAACGGCTATGTCAAAATCGACAGGCAGATGAAAACTTCCGCAAAAGGCGTTTTTGCGGCGGGAGACTGCACCGGAAAGCCGCTGCAGATTGCGAAGGCGGTGGGGGAAGGGCTGATTGCCGCCCTGTCCGCCGTGGAGTATTTGAGCGGCAGGTAGCAAATGCAATCAAAAACGGACGGGATGATTCCCGTCCGTTTTTTGTGCAGGTTACGAGTTTTTCAGAATAACGCCTTCCATCAGGTCGGTGGCGCGCTCGCACTTGTCGAAGCAGTTTTCCAGCCCTTCGAAAAGGTTCATCCACACAAGGATGTCCAGCTCGCTGTTTTGCTCCAGAAAGAGCTTGCGGGTGTACTTGCTGTGCAGGGCGTCGCCCTCGGCTTCGAGGTTGTTGACCTCCACCAGCTTGTCCGCGAGGGTTTTGGAGCGCTTGAAGTTGCGGAACTCCTGCGCGGCTTCCAGCAGCGCGTCGCAGCAGCGGATGATCAGCGCCGTGAACTCCAGCGTTTCGGGGCGGATGGCGCGGATGTTGTACATATGGATGCGCTGCATGATCTCATCCAGCGCGTCCACCACATTGTCCAGCTCGTGAGAGAGGTTCACAATGTCCTCCCGCTCGATGGGGGGCAAAAACTCCCTGGCCAGCGCCATCATCATCTGGTGCTTCAAAGAGTCCGCCGAATTTTCAATGGCGTGCATTTCCTCCACTTTCTGGGGGAAGCTTTCAATGTTGAAGTTCGAGAGCGACTCATGCAGGTAGTTCGCGGCCTTTTTGGCATGTTCCGCGCACTTGGCGAAATAGTCAAAATAGTCATAACCTTTTTTTCCCTGTCTGCTCATTGGATCCTCCTGTCGTCGTCAAACCTTAAAATATCAGCATAAACAGCTTGGTCATCAAATATCCCAAAAGGCCGCAGCCCGGGAAGGTGAGTATCCACGCCAGTCCCATTTCCTTCACAATGCCCCAGTTGACCGCCGAAAGCCTTTTCGACGCGCCCACGCCCATGATGGCGGTGGTCTTGGTGTGGGTGGTGCTGACGGGCACGCCCGTGAGGGAAGAAAGCAGCAGGCAGAGCGCCGCGCCCATGTCCGCCGCGAAGCCCTGATAGGTGGAAAGATGCACCATGTCCATCCCGACGGACTTGATGATGCGGTATCCGCCGACAGAAGTGCCCAACGCCATAACGACGGAGCAGAAAATCATCAGCCAGATGGGGATTTCAAACACGGTCACGTCCCCCCGCCCGCTGGAAAGAAACACGCCGAGCAGGAACACGCTCATGAACTTCTGACCGTCCTGCGCGCCGTGCATGAACGCCATGGAGGCGCTGCCCACGCGCTGCAGGTTGCGGAACAGCTTGTTGGTCTTTCTGCGGTCGGTATGCCGGAAGGTGGTTTCGATGATTTTGGTGGATGCAAAGCCTGCGCCAAAACCCAGCACGGTGGAGAGCAGAAGGCCTATCAGCACCTTGGACCATTCCGCGGGGTTGATGCCCGAAAAGCCGCCGTGCAGCGCGATGGCGGCGCCCGAAAGGCCGGCGATCAGCGCGTGGCTTTCACTGGTGGGAATGCCGAACTTCCATGCCGCCGTGGCCCAGGTAACGATGGCGAAAAGCGCCGCGCAAAGGGCGATGGTAGCGTCGTTGGTATTGCCCCCGAAGTTCACCATGTTGTAAATCGTCATGGCGACCTGAGAGCTGATGAGTGTCATCACAAGAACGCCCAAAAAGTTAAAAACCGCCGCCATGACGATCGCTGCGCGAGGCGTCATAGAGCGGGTTGAAACACAGGTTGCAATGGCGTTCGGGGCGTCCGTCCAACCGTTGACGAGGATGACGCCTGTTGTCAGGAGTGCGGTGACTGCCAGCAGGGGATTTGTTGTCAGCTGGCTGATAAAATCAACAAATGAGACACTCATTGGCAAGAGTCCTTTCTGTGCGGGCAATGCGTTCGCGGGCCCTGTCATTCCTTCTTTTTCTTCGACTTTGATATTATACCAGCTTCCACCCCAGATTAAAAGATGGATGCGGCAATCTTGTCCAGCCAACACCAAAAGGGCGGTAAACCGCCCTGAAATTTTGAAGTTTTACGGTCAGGCTCGTGTGCCGGCACCGGCGCGCGGCACAGAATGAGAAAAGCTATTGTTAATCTGAAACGCGAATCCGCTCAGGCGTAGCTGTGCTGCCCGGGAAGGAGCTGGTTCACGCCGATGAAGGTAAACAGCACGCACGCCACCGCCACGATGGCGAAAACCGCCATGCGCCGTCCTTTCCAGCCCTTTCTTAGGCGCTGATGCAGGTAAATGGCGTAGATGATCCAGGTGATGAGCGCCCAGGTCTCCTTCGGATCCCAGGACCAGAACTGCGACCACGCCTGCTCCGCCCAGATGGCGCCGGAGAGGATGACCACGGTGAGCATCAGAAAGCCGAAGGCAATGAGCCGGTAGGCGATGTAGTCCAGCTGTTTGAGCTGTTCGCTGCCCTCGTCCCTGACTTTTTTATGAAGGGACAGATAGCGGATGCCCACGCCGCCCGCGATGGCGAAGGAAGCGTAGGAAAACACCGCCGTGCCGATGTGCAGTCCGAACCAGGCGGACTTGAGGGAGGGCATCAGCTCGTTGATCTCCCTGGGCAACAGGGCGGCATAAGAGAGGATGAGAAAAGCCGCGGGCAGCGAAACGGCGCTGATCCAGTCCTGCTTGAGCCATAGGCGCAGCACGATGTGCAACAGCGCGACCCCCCAGGCGAATCCGGCGGCAAACTCAAACTGATTGGCCAAGGGCAGCCTGCCGGCTTCCACCCCGCGGGAGATGACATAGGCGGTCAGCAATGCGAAGCTGACAAGGCTTGCAAACCATGCCGCTTTTTTAACGCCTTCCTTTTTGAAGGCAAGGCCAACAAACTCGGCAACGGTGGCGGCAAACAGCGCAATCAGCGCGGCAAAAAAGAGGATGTTCAGCATGGAGCCCTCCGAAGGAAAGGATGGGGGGACGTGCGGTGTGAAAGAATGGATGGATTGACGAATCTTAGACAGTATACCGTAACAGGCGAAGGGGGAGCAAGACGGCAAGGGAAGTTTTATGAAAAAGATAGGTGGAAAGCACATTTTAACAGCACCGTTCAACCGACGGTGGACGCCGCGGCGTTTCGTTTTTTCCGCCGCTGTGGTACAATACCAAGCGGCACAGGAAAATCAACACACGGAGCGAACCAATGGTACTTTTAACCGCGGCAGACATCAAAAAAAGCTACATCACCCGCACGCTGTTTTCCGGCGTGTCCTTTCAGGTGGCCGAAGGGGACCGCGTGGGGCTGATTGGCATCAACGGCTGCGGCAAGACCACGCTCTTTCACATCATCACCCGAACAGAAAGCTTTGACAGCGGCGAGCTGCACCTTTCCAAAAACGCCGTGCTGGGCTACGTCCGCCAGCATGCGGACAGCGGCGCGTCCAACCGCACCGCCTACGAAGAGGTGCTTTCCGTGTTCGAACCGCTGATGGAAACCGAACGGGAGCTTTCGGAAATCACGGCAAAAATCGGCGAAGAAAAGGACGAGGAAAAGCTCAACGCCCTGGTTAAAAAACAGCACGCCCTTTCGGAAACCTTCGAAAGGGAGGGGGGCTACACCTTCCGCGCCCGTGCGCGCTCCACGCTTTTAGGACTCGGTGTGGATGAGGAGATGCAAAAAAGGGAGTTTTCCTCCCTTTCCGGCGGGGAAAAGGCCAAGGTGCTGCTGGCGCGGATGCTGCTTTCCGGCGCGAACCTGCTGCTTTTAGACGAGCCCACCAACCATCTGGACATTGCCGCCGTGGAATGGCTGGAAGAGTATCTGCTTTCCTACCGCGGGGCGTACATCGTCATCTCCCACGACCGCTATTTTCTGGACCGGGTCACCAACTGCACCTTTGAAATCGAAAATGGCAGGCTTTTGAGCTACACCGGCAACTACTCCGCTTTCATGGAGAAAAAAGCCCACGAACGGGACGTTGCC
>JBMNTW010000168.1:0-4398 GCA_050945935.1 Christensenellales bacterium | reverse complement strand
GGGCAGCACCTTTTCCTTCATGTTGTAGTAGGTGTCCGAAAGGTCCACCACCACGGTGCCTTCGCCGTACTTTTCGTTGAGGTACTTCTCGATGGCGCGCATGCGGGCCTTCCGTGCTTCGAACAGCGCCTTGTCGTGGTCGCGGATGATGTACTTCACCACGCAGCGCTCCACTTCGCCCTCGATGTCCGTCAGGTGGAAGAACCCTTCGTACCCCTCGGTGTGGGCGGGGGCTTCCGCAGGCGGCAGCATGGAATGGAACTCCATGCCGATGAGCACCGCGTTTTTCATCTTGTTCTTAGAGGTGCCGGGGTGGATGCTCACGCCGTTCACCGTGACCTTCGCCGCGGCGGCGTTGAAGTTTTCGTACTCGATTTCGCCGAGCTTGCCGCCGTCCATGGTGTAGGCGAAGTCCGCGCCGAAGCGCTTCACGTCAAAGTGCTTGGTGCCGCGGCCGATTTCCTCGTCCGGCGTGAAGGCGATGGCGATTTCGCAGTGCGGCGGCGCGTCGGGGGAAAGGAGACGCTCGCACAGCGTCATGATCTGGGCAACGCCGGCTTTATCGTCCGCACCCAGCAGGGTGGTGCCGTCGGTGACGATCAAATCCTGCCCGGCGTAGGCGGAAAGTTCCGGAAACTCCGCGGGGGACATGATGACGTTCTTCTCGGCGTTGAGCAGAATGCTGCCGCCGTCGTAGTTTTCCACGATGCGGGGGTTCACGCCCTCGCCCGAAGCGTCCGGCGAGGTGTCTACATGGGCCAGAAAGCCCAGCGTGGGAAGGTTCGGCACGGTGGCGGGGATTTTGGCGTACACATAGCCGTACTCATCCAGCACCACGTCCTTCGCGCCCAGTTCAATCAGTTCATCCCTCAGCATGCGCAAAAGGTCAAACTGCCTTTCGGTGGAGGGAGAGGTTTCAGAATCGGGGTCGGGGGTGGTGTTGACCTTCACATAGCGCAAAAAGCGCTCGGTTACACGCAACATGATGTTCCTCCTTCGGTTGGCGAGTTACACCCTTTTGACACCCAGGGTGACGACTTCGCCGTTGATGTTCCATTCCTTCACATAGCCCGCAGCACCCTGTTCGATGCCGTCCGCCAAAGTGCTCTGGCAAACCGCGTCGCCGTAGGTTGCGAGCAGTTCCGCGATGCGGCTGTTTCCGGAATGATAGATGACGATGTGGTCGGTGACGTTGAAATCCGCCTCCTTGCGCATGGTCTGCACCTTGGAGACGAGCTCGCGCACAAAACCTTCGTCGATGAGTTCGGGGGTGAGGTTGGTGTCGATGACCACCGTCAGTCCGCGGTCGGACTGCGCCACGAAGCCCGGCTTCTGGGTGAGCTCATACAGCGCGTCGGACTCGCTGAGTTCGATTTCGGTGCCCTCAAGGGTGAAGCGGTAGGGCTCGCCCTTCTTGAAGCAACCCACGACCTCGTTGCCGTCGCAGGTTTTGAGGAACTCGCCGATTTTTCCGATGAGCTTGCCGTACTTCGGGCCGAGGGTGCGCAGCTGGGGTTTGACGTTGTAGGTGGTGTAGGCGGAAGCGTCGTCGGTGAAGCGCACGTCCTTGACGTTCAGCTCGTCCGCGATGATGCGGGCGTACTCGTCGGGCAGCGCGTCGCAGGTGGCGTACAGGGCGGAAAGCGGCTGACGGTTCTTCAAGCCGCTGGTGGCACGGCAGGCGCGCCCCAGGACCACCACGTCCAGCACCTTCTGCATGTCCGCCTCCATCTCCTCGTCGATGAAGGACGCGTCGCACACGGGGAACGCGCACAGGTGGACGGAAACGGGCACATCCGCGAAGAACGGGCGCACGATGTTCTGGTAAACGCTCTCCGCCATAAAGGGCACGAAGGGCGCGGTGAGCTTGGCGAAGGTGGACAGCACCGTGTAAAGCGTCATGAACGCGGATTCCTTGTCCGCCGTCATGTCGCTGCCCCAGAAGCGCTCGCGGCTCCTGCGCACATACCAGTTGGAAAGGTCGTCCACAAAGTCCGTCAGCTCGCGGGATGCTTCGGTGATGCGCAGGTTCTGCAAATGCCCATCCACCGAGCGCACCACGCTGTTCAGGCGGGACAGGATCCAGCGGTCCATGCGGGAAAGGTTTTCCTTCACCAGATGGTGCTGGCTGGGGTCGAAATCGTCAATGTCCGCGTACAGCACGTAGAAGGCGTAGGTGTTCCAGTAGGTGCCCATGAACTTGCGCTGGGCTTCGGAAACGCTCTCCGGACCGAAGCGGCTGGGCAGCCACGGGGCGGAGGCGGAGTAGAAGTACCAGCGCACGGCGTCGGCACCCTGCGCATCCAATACGCTCCAGGGGTCCACCACGTTACCGAGGTGCTTGCTCATCTTGCGGCCGTCCTGGTCTTGCACGTGGCCCAGCACGATGCAGTTCTCAAAGGCGGGCTTTTCAAACAGCAGCGTGGAGATCGCCAAAAGGGTATAGAACCAGCCACGGGTCTGGTCAATGGCTTCGGAGATGAAGTTCGCCGGATAGTTGCGCTCGAACATCTCCTTGTTTTCAAAGGGATAGTGCCACTGGGCAAAGGGCATGGAGCCGGAGTCGAACCAGCAGTCGATGACCTCGGGCTCCCTGACCATCTCGCCGCCGCACTTGTCGCAAGTCAGCGTCACAGCGTCGATGAAGGGCTTGTGCAGCTCGATATCCTCGGGCACGTTCTTTCCAAGCTCTTTCAGTTCCGCCACGGAACCCACCACGTGGTGATGGCCGCAGTCTTTGCAGGTCCACACCGGAAGCGGCGTGCCCCAGTAGCGTTCGCGGGATAAGCCCCAGTCCACCACATTGTCCAGGAAGTTGCCCATGCGGCCTTCCTTGATGTGTTCGGGCAGCCAGTTGATGGAGCGGTTGAAGGCGAGCAGCTTCTCCTTGACGGCGGTCATGCGCACGAACCAGCTGGCACGGGCGTAGTAAAGGAGGGGCGTGTCGCACCGCCAGCAGAAGGGATAGCTGTGGGCGAAGTGCTTCGCGGCGAACAGCTTGCCGGACTGCTTCAACGATTCAAGGATGAGGGGGTCGGCGTCCTTGACGAACACGCCGTCCCAATCGGTGCCGCCGGTGAGTTTTCCCGCGGGGTCCACCAGCTGAACAAAGGGCAGGCCGTTTTCGCGGCAGACGCGGGCGTCGTCCTCGCCGAACGCCGGCGCCATGTGGACGATACCCGTGCCGTCCTCGGTGGTGACGTAATCGTCCGCCACGACCTTCCACGCCTTATCCGCGTCTTTGCCAACGGCCTTGGGCTGGAAGTCAAACAGCGGCTCGTAGCGAAGGCCCACAAGGTCAGAACCCTTGAACGATTCGTCCACATGCCAGTTCTGCTCCCAGTCGGCGCCGAGGTTGGATTCCAGCAGCGCTTTTGCGAGGATGAGGGTCTCTTTTCCGTCGGTGACGGCAACGTACTCCACATCCGCGTTGACGCAAAGCGCGAGGTTGCTCGGCAGCGTCCAGGGGGTGGTGGTCCAGGCGAGGATGGCGGTGTTCTCTTTGCCTTTCAGCCTGAAGCGCACGGTGGCGGACTTTTCTTCCACGTCCTTATAGCCCTGCGCCACTTCATGGGAGGAAAGGGCGGTGCCGCAGCGGGGGCAGTAGGGCACGATTTTGTGGCCCTTATAGAGAAGCCCCTGGTCGGCGATCTTCTTCAGCGCCCACCAGACGGACTCGATGTACTTGTTGTCGTAGGTGACGTAGGGATGCTCCATGTCCGCCCAGTAGCCCACGCGGTCGCTCATGCGCTCCCATTCGCCCTTGTACTTCCAGACGGACTCCTTGCACTTCTGAATGAAGGGTTCCACGCCGTAGTCTTCAATCTGCTTCTTGCCGTCCAGGCCGAGCTGCTTTTCCACTTCCAGCTCCACGGGCAGGCCGTGGGTGTCCCATCCGGCGATGCGCAGCACGTCATACCCCTTCATCACGCGATAACGGGGGATGAGGTCCTTGATGACGCGGGTGAGGATGTGCCCGATGTGCGGCTTGCCGTTGGCGGTGGGGGGACCGTCGTAGAACGTAAAGGGCTCTTTGCCCTTGTTTTTTTCCACGGTTTTTTCAAAGATCTGGTTTTCCTTCCAGAACTCCAGAACCTTCTCTTCGCGCGGGACGAAGTTCAGGTCCGTCGATACCTTCTGATAGCGGGACATTTGGCTAACCTCCGTTTATGGTAAAGTAACTATGGTCAAATCCTGTTCGGTTGAAACGCGGCGGCACGGGGCAGAATGCAGACGGCTTATAAAAGCTGGGTAAAGATGCAAAAAAGCTCCGCCCTGTTCAGGGCGAAGCATGCTCCGCGGTACCACCTGATTTGAAGCGCAAAAGCAAAAGGCCAGGACGCTCCGTCTCATTCTCCTGTAACGGGGAGTGCCGGCGTTCCCTGGGCAGCTTATCAA
>JBMNTW010000167.1:0-4400 GCA_050945935.1 Christensenellales bacterium | reverse complement strand
TGACCTCGTGCGTGCCCTTTACGGCGTGGACGTGACTTTTGCCCGCCACGGGGAGGAAACCGTGATTCTTCCCCGGCTGAACGACGCCCAACACCCGTAACGACCGACCGTTTCCCTTCTTTTGCGAGCGTTTCCTAGATTTCCAATTTGATAACGGCAGGAGGGCATTCCGATGATGTTTTTATGGAATCCGGACATGATCCGCTTTATGCGGGACGCCTCTGAACACACCGGCTACCACCGCGCTCTGGCGTCGCGCATCCACAGCTACCTGGGCCCGAAACCCGAGATTGTGGACGCCGGCTGCGGGCTGGGGTATCTTTCCCTTGCCCTTTCGCAAAAGGCGGGTATGGTGGTGGCGGTGGACAAGAACCACGCTCCTTTAGAGGTGTTGAAGGAGAACATCAAAAAGCGGGGGGTGACCAACGTGCTGCCCGTGTGCGCGGATTTGGAGGAGCTGGAGCTTCCCGGCGCGCGCTCCGCCGTGGTGTTCTGCTTTTGCGGGGACGGGAAGCTGGTGGTAAACACCGCGAAGCGGCTGAAGGCGCGCAAGGCTTTTTCCATCGGCAGTATGCGGGGCAAACGCGATGAGGACAAAGAAAGCGTGCCGGACCTTCTGCAGCGGCACGGACTGCCCCATCAGGAGGAGTTTTTCACCCTTTCTCTGGACCAGCCCTTCCGCACCGAGGAGGACGCCCTTTTGTTCTTTGAAACCTATCGCGAAAAGGAACCCTATTCCCTGATGAGCAAGGAGGACTTCCTAGCCCGACTGCAAAGGGGCAGGGAAGGGGAGTTTCCGCTGCTTTTACCCATCGTGAAGCAGCTGAGAATGACCGTGTTTGACCCGGCGGACGTGCCCGACTGGGTGGAATGATACGTTTCAGGAGAAGGAGAAGCACCATGAACAGGAAACTGGCTGTATTTTTGGCATTTGCCCTGACTTTGAGC
This sequence comes from Christensenellales bacterium, assembly GCA_050945935.1. GTDB lineage: Bacteria > Bacillota > Clostridia > Christensenellales > CALWSW01 > CALNBC01. The sequence goes on along the minus strand of JBMNTW010000167.1, from coordinate 3,452 downwards.
CTGATGGTTGGCTGCGCGCCGGCAAAGGGCGCGGATGCGCAGCAGGGAGCGTCCAGCGAAACGATTCTTTTTACCGACTCCTGCGGGCGGCAGGTGGAACTTCCTAAAAACATCACCAGGGTGGCGCCCAGCGGCTCCATTGCCCAGATGATTCTTTACACCGTCGCGCCGGACACGCTGGTGGGCTGGAGCAGCAACCCCGGCGGTCAGACTGCGGGTTACATTGCAGATAAGTACTTGCAGCTGCCCGTGCTGGGCCAGTTCTACGGCGGGAGCAACACCTTGAACATGGAAGCCCTCATCGCCGCGGACCCCCAGGTCATCATCGACCTTGGCGATATGAAGTCCACCCATAAGGATGACATGGACGACATCCAGCAGCGGACGGGCATCCCCACCATCTTCATCGAAGCGAACCTCGAAACCTTCCCCCAGGCCTACCGCACCCTGGGCGAACTTTTAGGCTGTGAGGATGCGGCGGAAAGTATTGCGCAGTACATTGAATCCACCGTTTCAGAGGTGCGCGCCATCGCCGCAACCATTCCGGAGGAGGAGCGCGTCACGGTGATGTTCGGCACCGGAGAGTCCGGTCTGGACTGCAACGCAAAAGGTTCCTTCCACGCGGACGTGATCGACCTGGTGGGCGCGGAAAACGCCGTGGTGGTGGAGGAGGTTTCCAGCAAGGGCGGCGGAAACACCATCAGCCTGGAACAGGTGATGCTTTTTGACCCGGACGTAATCCTCTTCGCTTCCGGCGGACCTTATGAAACCGTGGGCAGCGACCCCGCCTGGGGCGCCATCCGTGCCATTCGCGAAAACCGGTACTACGAAATCCCCATGGGGCCGTACCACTGGCTGTCCAGCCCGCCTTCCGTGAACCGCATTGTGGGCATCAAATGGCTGGCGGAACTGATTTACCCCGAATATTATGATTACGACGTGGAACAGGAAACAAGGACGTTCTACTCCTTGTTCTGGCACTATGAGCTGACGGACGAAGAAGTGACGCAGTTTTTGGAACGCTCGATTCTCAAGAGCCGCGCAGAGTGAAAGTATACACGCAATACATAGCAGTAACCGCCGGAGGATTCCGGCGGTTACCGCTCTTTTTGTGCGATGCTTGTTCGCGGTTACGGGTGATTGGCGTGTGCCCCGAAGGTTCTTCGCGCATAGTCTGCGAAGGCCTGAGCGGCGGCGCTTAACGTGTGCCCCTTTTTCGCAGCCAGATAAATGTCCCAGTTCATTTCCGGATCGGAGAAAGGGATGGAGCGAAACCCTTTGCAGAAACTGTCGGGCGGGGCATTCAGAAGTCCTATCACTACGCCGTGCTCTTGGGCGACCATCTCGTAGGCATAGACGATATGGGAGGTTACGGGCTTGAGCGTGGGCTTAAAGCCCGCCAAGCCGCACTTTTCCATAAGAAGGCGATAGGTTTTAAACTGCTTGCCCGCGCAGTACACCAAAACGCCCTTCAGATGGCGGATATCGATGCTGTCGCAGTTGTACAGGGGGTTGCCCTCGCTGACCAGCAGGCTCAAAGGTTCCTTTTGCAGCAGCCAGTAATGAAACTCCTCCGCCTGGATGGGCACACCGATGGTAAGTCCTAGCTCCGCCTCGTCGTTTTGCAGTTTCTCTTCAGCAACAATGTCCGGGTATTCGTCGACCTGCATGGAAAAGGAAGGGTACGCGCTTTCGAAATCCTTTTGCAGCGTGGGCGACAGGGTAAGCATCGCAGCGTAGCTGGAGGAAATCTTCACCACGCCCCCGTTTCGGGGGGATACGCTGTGGATGCTTTCTATGCCCCGTTCGTAGGTTTCCACGATTTCCACACAGTAGGGAAGAATGGATTCGCCGTACTCGGAAAGGGATATGCCGCTGCCCTGGCGCACAAAAAGCTCGGCGCCCAAACTTTCCTCCATGCGCTTGATGGATTTGGACAGCGCCTGCTGGGTAATGTAGAGTTTTTTTGCCGCGTCCGAAAAGCTCAGGCTTCCGGCGAGCTGTACGAAGTACTTCAGCTGCCTGATTTCCATAAAACTGCACCTCTTTAACAAGTATAGCACATCATATATTCCAGTTCCAGTTGTGAACACAACATTCGGTTGTAAGGATACAGACCAGAAGTTGTTTGACCATTATCAAACAAAAAATTAAAATAACATTGAACGCATCTCTTTTGCAGGACCTGTGTGAAAAAGGAGGATGGAAATGAAAAAAATAATTTCTTTGCTGTTGGTTTTCACGCTTCTGGTTTCCGTCACAGCGTGCGCGCCTGCTGCCGTTGAACCGGAAAGCAGCACGCCCGCGCCGACTGTGGCGGCAGAGGCCACGCCGGCGCCCACTCAAACTGCGGCGCCGAAGTATAAGGCTGGTACCTATACCGCCAGCGCCCGGGGCCAGAAGGGCGATGTGACGGTGGAGACCGTGTTCAGCGACGATGAAATCGTCAGCGTAAAGGTTGTGAGCGAGAACGAGACCGTCCGCGTGGCGGCTCCCGCTCTGGAACGCATTCCTGAGGCCATTGTTGAGCATCAGTCGCTGGCGGTGGATGCCATCAGTTCCGTCACGGTGACCAGCAACGCCATCAAAAGCGCAGTGGCGGAATGTGTGAAGCAGGCCGGCGGGGATGTGAACGCGCTGTATGCGAACGCTCCCCAAAAAACAGCCCAGCCTGATTACGAGGTGCAGACGGACGTCATCGTCGTGGGCGCAGGACTTGCGGGTCTGATTTCCGCCATGTCTGCCCTGGATCAGGGCGCGGAGGTCGTCGTGCTGGAAGCCAACGACGTTGCGGGCGGTAGTTCCAAGTATTCCGGCGGTTTCATCACCGGCGTCGGTACCGACCTGCAGAAGTCCCTGGGCGTTGAGGACTCCGTAGACGGCTTTATGGATTACTGGGTGGCCAGCGTCAGCCAGTGCGAACGGGAAGACCACACCGACCTTGCGGCGGTCCGGGCGATGATCGAGCGCTCCGCTTCGGACGTGGACTACATGAACGAACACGGAATCGGACTGCAGGCACCCACCGGATTTGGCGGCCCGATGCCCCGCTGGCATTTCAGCGACTGGCGAAAGGACTTCATGGACGGCGCTGTTGCCGGCGGTGTGGACCACATCGTGCGCTGCGTTTCCTATCTGGAGGAGAAGAACGTTCCCATCTATTACGCCACCACCGCAAAAGAACTGATCACGGATGCTTCCGGCGCGGTGATTGGCGTGCGGGCGGTCAACGACGACGGCACGGAAATCACTTTCAAAGGAAACTCCGTGGTGCTCGCCACCGGCGGCTTTGCCCGGAGCTACGAGCTGATGGAACGCTTCTGCCCCGAGTTCCCGAAGGAGTGGATCATTCCCTACACGTCCGCCGTGGTTACGGCTATGGGCGACGGCATTACCATGGCAGAAGCTTTGGGCGCGGATGTTTACCCCGGTTGGTGGATGGACCTGTCCGT
>JBMNTW010000166.1:0-4405 GCA_050945935.1 Christensenellales bacterium | reverse complement strand
CGGGGGTCATGCCCAGGGAAAGCAGGAACTTGTGGCAGTAATCCTTCCAGTATTCGTACCACTCAAGGTCTGTGCCGGGGGCGCAGAAGAACTCCAGCTCCATCTGCTCGAACTCGCGGGTGCGGAAAGTGAAGTTGCCGGGGGTGATTTCGTTCCTGAAGGACTTGCCCACCTGGGCGATGCCGAAGGGAATCTTCCTTCTGGTGGTGCGCTGCACGTTCTTGAAGTTTACGAAAATGCCCTGGGCGGTTTCGGGGCGCAGGAAGATTTCCGCGGAGGAATCCTCGGTAACGCCCTGGAAGGTCTTGAACATCAGGTTGAACTTGCGGATGGAGGTGAAGTTGTGCGCGCCGCACTCGGGGCAGGGCATCTTGTGCTCGTTAATGAGCGCTTCCATCGCGTCGTTGCTCATGCCGTCCGGGCGCACGTCAAGGTTGTGCTCCTTGGCATAGTCTTCGATGAGCTTATCCGCCCTGAAGCGCGCCTTGCACTCCTTGCAGTCCATCAGCGGGTCGGAAAAACCGCCCACGTGGCCGGAAGCCACCCAGGTCTGGGGGTTCATCAGGATGGCGGAGTCCATGCCCACGTTATAGGGGGATTCCTGCACAAACTTGCGCCACCACGCGCGCTTGACGTTGTTCTTGAACTCAACACCCAGAGGGCCGTAGTCCCAGGTGTTTGCCAGCCCGCCGTAAATTTCCGAGCCGGGATAAATGTATCCTCTGCCTTTGCAGAGGGCGACGATCTTGTCCATACTGCTCGCAGCCATTTTGAATCCTCCTGAATGCGTGATCTTTGCTTAAATCAAATAAAAAAACCTTTTGCCCCGGCAAAGGGACGAAAGGTTATCTTCCGCGGTTCCACCCTTTTTGGCGCACAGCAGAGTATGCGCCCACTTTGGAACGGTGCCGCTATCGGGCCGCCGGATAACGCGCCGCCCGCCGCCGGCTCACACCGTACCCGGCTCGCTCATGCGGACGCTTTGCGCGCTACTTTCCCGAATCATCGCAGCTATTCGATTAATTACTTATTCTAGTGGCAGACAGGGCGAATGTCAAGCCCTTCACAGGGGGCGAAAAGTCCGCGTAATAATTGGTTTTCCAGCCGTTTCGCCCTTGACAAATCGCAAAGAAAGGCATACGATACACGCGTATACCCTTCAACTGAGGGAGGCGGCGCCGAATAGAATCGGCGCGCCGATACACAATACAGAGATGAGACGAGAAAGGAATAGCGCCATGTCTAAAGACAAGATCAACCGTTTTGTGTTAACCGAAAACGAAATGCCCACCGCCTGGTACAATGTCCGGGCGGATATGCCCGAACAGCCCGCGCCGTTACTGGACCCCGCCACGGGGAAACCTGCCACGGTGGATCAGCTGTCGGGCATTTTTGCGCGCGAACTGGCGGAACAGGAGCTTACGACCAAGCGGTATATCGACATTCCCGGCCCCGTGCTGGACTATTACAAAAAGTACCGTCCCTCGCCGGTCATCCGCGCCTATGACCTGGAGCGCGCGCTGGACACTCCGGCGAAGATCTACTTCAAGTATGAAGGCAGTAACACCTCCGGCAGCCACAAGCTGAACTCCGCCGTGGCCCAGGCGTATTACAACAAAATCGAAGGCATCAACCACATCACCACCGAGACCGGCGCCGGCCAGTGGGGCACCGCCCTTTCCATGGCCTGCGCGTACTACGGGCTGGATCTGACGGTGTTCATGGTCAAGATTAGCGCCATGCAGAAGCCCTACCGCAAGGCGGTGATGGAAACCTACGGCGCCAAAGTCCACCCCAGCCCCAGCAAGCTCACCGAGGCGGGGCGCACCGTGCTCGCCCGGTTCCCGGACGACACGGGTTCATTGGGAACGGCGATTTCCGAAGCGGTGGAAATGGCCGTCAAGATGGAAAACACCCGCTACTGCCTCGGCTCGGTGCTGAATCAGGTGCTTTTGCACCAGTCCATCATCGGCGAAGAAGCGTATTTGCAGATGCAGAAGACCGGCGACTACCCTGATTACGTCATCGGCTGCGCCGGCGGCGGCTCCAACCTCGGCGGTCTGATCTCCTCCTTCATGAGGGATAAGCTCACCGGCAAGGCAGACCCTGTGTGCATCGCCGTGGAGCCTGCGGCGTGCCCCTCCATGACCCGCGGCCGCTACGCCTACGACTTCTGCGACGTGGGCCACGTTACCCCGCTCGCCAAGATGTACACTTTGGGCAGTGGTTTCCGCCCCGCGTCCATCCACGCAGGCGGCTTAAGGTACCACGGCATGAGCCCCATCGTCAGCAAGCTGTACCATGACGGCTACCTTGAAGCCCGCGCCGTGTTCCAGAAGGAAGTGTTCGACGCCGCGGTGCTCTTTGCCCGCACCGAAGCCATCCTCCCGGCGCCGGAATCCGCCCACGCCATCCGCGCCGCCATCGACGTGGCGCTGGAATGCAAGGAACGCGGCGAGGCAAAGACCATCCTGTTCGGGTTGACGGGCAACGGCAGCTTCGACCTTGCGGCGTACATGAGCTACATGGAGGGCGACATGGTCAACTTCGCCCCGTCCGATGAAGACATTCAAAAGAGCCTGTCCGATATGCCGGAAATGGGGACTTACGGCAACTAATCCGTAGGCTAATTAGCACCTAACAAGCAAAGGCGCCGAAAAATCCGGCGCTGTTTGCTTTTTCATAGCATGGTACTAAAGGGACTACTGTGATTAGTCCAAAATATCAATCCGGTCAACGGAAACAAGAGGAAGAGTAACGCTGCTCCCCAGTACTGACTGGTAAGTGTACATGCTTACAAAAGTCCCATAAACAGTAATTTTGTCGTCTTCGAGAAGTCTTACATTGAGTAGTTTTGGTTCATACATTAGATAAATGACATCATCATATTTTCCTTTTGTTGACATCCGTGCGTTGTTCATCGAACTGCCTTCTAAGACCTGCAGCACATATCCGGTAAACTTAACTTTTTTCCCTGCGTTTTTTTCAGGTGAACGTGAGAGCTCCTTGAAGGTTATGCCGGTTTCATACCCTTTAGCTTCCTCTGCACGCCGTGCAGCCTCTTCGGCCTTACGTTTCGCTTCTTCTTCAGCAGCCCTTTCTGCTTCTCGTCTTTGCGCCTCTTCCTGAGCCGCCCTAGCTTCTTCTTCAGCTTCTATCCGCGCCTTTTCAGCCCGTGCAACTTCAGCCGCCTGCTCGGCTGCAGTGAGCTGTAAAAACGGCCCGGCTTCTTCTTTCAGTTTCACATACTCCGTTTTAATCGTGTTTAGTTCGGATTGAAGCCTGTCGACTTCCGCTTTGGTCGTGTTAAGTTCAGAATGAAGCCTGTCGGCTTCCGCTTCTAGTTCAGCATTTCTTGCTTGAAGATTGTTGCGTTCTTCTATAATTGTGTCGTGCTCAGCAGTGAGGTCATCAAAATCGGCTTTTAACTGTGCATAGCGGTCATCCGATGTGGAACTTGCTTGTTCTGAACACCCAGCTGAAACAAAAAAGAGCATAGAGAGTATTACAGCAATTAATCTTTTATACATGTGGCATCTCCTTTGGGCGCTAATCTAAATAATACATAAATATTATAATAAAGTGACAGAGAATGTCAATTCTTAGGCAAGCAGTATAAAAGATGGGAGGAAGCGGTAAACAGTGCGTAAACCCGCAAAAACGCCGTCCCATAACGCATGTTTCCGACGATTCAGCCTGAGACGGAGATCAAATATACGGACATATCCGTATATTCCGGCAACTCGCTTTGACAATGGGGCGGAAAACGGGTACAATAACGAAGCGGCCTTATGGGCCGACAGTACCTACCGAAGGATGAAATCATGAAAAAGAACTACGACGTGATCGTGATCGGCGCGGGTCCCGCGGGTATTTTCACCTGCCTGGAGCTCATCAAGCTTGCGCCGGAGGCAAAGCTTCTGCTGGTGGATTCCGGCAGGGCGATTGACAGCCGTGTCTGTCCCGCACGCACCACCGGAAAATGCGTTCACTGCCAGCCTTGCGCGATCATGTGCGGCTGGGCGGGCGCCGGCGCTTTTTCGGACGGCAAGCTCTCCCTTTCGTCCGAGGTGGGCGGCAACATCACCAAATACATGACCGAGGAGCAGGCCCAGCAGCTGATCGACTATGCGGACTCGGTCTACACCCGCTTCGGCGCGCCGGATGCGGTACACGGCAGGAACGACCCCCACGTGGGCGAGATTGCCTACGAGTGCAGCAAGCACAACATACGGCTCATCCGCTGCCCGGTCCGCCACATGGGTACGGAGTACTCCTATGAAGTGCTCAAGGGCATGTACGATTTCCTCATGGCGCAGCCGAACTTCGAATTTTTAGAGCGCACCACCGCCAAGTCCATCCTGACGGAAGACGGCAAGGCCATTGGCGCGATTATCGAAAACAA
>JBMNTW010000165.1:0-4447 GCA_050945935.1 Christensenellales bacterium | reverse complement strand
TCCCGCAGCAGGGACCATTTTTACACGCTGGAAGACCTGATGAAGAACTACCGCGTCCACGCGGAGGAAACGTTCAACTTCGGATACGACGTCGTCGACGAACTCGCAAAAGAGCATCCCGACCAAATGGCGCTCCTTTGGGTGGGGGCGGACAATACCGAGCGCAGATTTACGTTTTCGGACATTAAGAGACTTTCGGACAAAACAGCCAACGTGTTCAAAAACTGCGGCATCCAAAAGGGCGACAGGGTCATGCTCGTCCTCAAGCGCGGGTACCAGTTCTGGTACGCCATGCAGGCGCTGACGAAAATCGGCGCCGTCGCCATTCCCGCCACCAACCAGCTGATGCCCAAGGACTTTGTGTATCGCTGCAACGTCGCCGGCGTGAAGATGATTGTCATCACCGGGGAAGACGACGTCACCGAGCGCTTTTTGGAAGCTTTGCCCGAATGCCCCACGGTGAAGGTGATGGCCGTTACCAAGGGAAAGAAACCGCAGGGCGACTGGCTGGACTTTGACGCCGCCGTGGAAGAATCGAGCGACGTTTGGGAAAAGCCCGAAGGTACGGCTTACCCCGGCGGAAACGACCCGATGCTCGCTTTCTTCACCTCCGGCACCACGGGGTACCCCAAACTGGTGTGGCACTCCTGCAAGTACCCGCTGGGGCACATCCTCACCGGGTGTTTCTGGCACAGGGTGGAGCCCGGCGGGCTGCACTTCACCATTTCAGACACCGGCTGGGCCAAAGCCATCTGGGGCAAGATGTACGGCCAGTGGCTGGGCGAATCGGCGGTATTTGTGTACGACTTTGAAAAGTTCAACCCGGCGGACATTCTGGAAAAGGTCGAAAAATACAGGGTCACCACCTTCTGCGCGCCGCCCACCATGTTCCGCTATTTCGTCCACGAGGACCTGAAAAAGTACGATTTCTCCGCTTTGCGCCACTGCACCACGGCAGGGGAGGCCCTGAACCCCGAGGTGTACAACAAGTGGTACAACGGCACCGGACTGAGGATTTTCGAAGGCTTCGGCCAGACGGAAACCACCCTTTGCTGCATGACGATGTATCCCTTCATGCAGCCGCGGCTCGGTTCCATGGGCCTGCCTGCGCCGGGGTACCGCATCATCGTGGCGGACCCGGACGGCAACGAGTGCGCACCCGGCGTCACCGGCGAAATCTGCATCAGAACCGACGAAGCCGGCGGCGGCGCTCCCTTCGGCCTGTTTTTGGGGTACTACAACGACGAGGAACTCACCAAAAAAGTCTGGCACGATGACCTTTATCACACTGGTGACACTGCGTATCGTGACGAAATGGGATTTTTATGGTATGTTGGAAGGGTGGACGACGTGATCAAGTCCAGCGGCTACCGCATCGGCCCGTTTGAGGTGGAGTCCGCCATGATGGAACACCCTGCCGTGCTGGAGGTTGCCGTCACCGGCGTGCCCGACCCCGTTCGCGGCCAGATCGTCAAGGCGACGGTGGTGCTGACGCAGGGCTACTCCGGCTCGCCGGAACTGGCGAAGGAGCTGCAGGAACACGTCAAGAAAACCACGGCGCCTTACAAGTACCCGCGTGTGATTGAGTTTGTGGACAGCCTGCCCAAGTCCATCAGCGGCAAGATCCGCAGGGTGGAAATCCGCGAGAGGGACAAGCAGAAGATGGAGGGCGCCCAATAATCCAATCAGGAGGTAACCATGAAATCGCGCAGACGCAGGCTGAGGATTGAGGTATGGTACCTTGTCATTCTTGCGGTGGTCATTGTGGCGGCTGTGCTCTTTGCATTGTTGTTTAAGGGAGGGCCGTCCACAACGGTGGAACAGACCCCCGCGCCGACGCAAACGCCCGAGGCAACGCCCGCCCCGCCCGAAGAAACGGATCTGGGGCTGCACTTCCCCTACCGGACCGAAGGCAAGTGGGGCTACAAGAGTAACACCGGCGCGGTGTCCATCGAAGCGCAGTTCAGCGCTGCGAAGCCTTTTTCAGAGGGTTACGCCTTTGCCGCCATCGAAAAGGACGGCAAGCAGCTTTACGGCATCATTGACAAGACCGGCAACTGGGTGGTCGAACCCCTGTATACCGATGCGCGCCCCTTCACAGAGGGCGTGGCGGCGGTGCAGTACAACGACAAGTGGGGTTACATCAACCCCCAGGGCGCTTTTCTGGCGGACCCGGTGTTCTCCAAAGCCGGTGATTTTTCCGGTGGACTGGCGTTGGTGCAGAAGAACGGCAAGCTCGGGTATATCGACACCACCGGCAAGTTCAAAATCACCAACCAGTACGATTACGCCACCGATTTTTCTGAAGGTCTGGCCTTTGTGGCAAAGACCGAGAACAGCGACAAGAAGTTCTACCTGATTACCGACGGCGAAGAGGTGGTGGCTGCGGTAACCATCGAGGAAGCCGGCGTGTTCGGAAACGGTCTTGCCCCCGTCAAACTGGGTTCCAGTAAGTGGGCGTTCTTCAACCGCCGGGGCAAGCAGGCCTTTGACGCCACCTTCCAGTCGGCAAAGGGGTTCTCGGAAGAGCTCGCCGCCGTCAAGCAGGATGACAAATGGGGATATATCGATACCCTTGGCAACATGGTCATCCCCGCCCAGTTCAAGGACGCGTCGTCCTTCTCGGACGGTTTCGCCGCCGCCTGCGACGAAAACGGCAAGTGGGGCTATATCGACAAGCTGGGCGCCTGGGTCATCCAGCCGCAGTTTGAGTCCGCCGGCGACTTTGCCGAAGGGTATGCCCTGGTCACCAAGACCCTCGAGCAGGGACTGACGGACAAGTACGGCAACTACAAGCCGCTCTACGTCCTTGACGCGCCCGCAACCACCCCTGACCCCACTGAAGGCGAAGGCGCCAAAACGGGCACGGTGAAGGCAAGCTCCCTCAACGTGCGCAAGGAGCCTTCCACCGACGCTGACAAGGTGACCAGCCTGAAGGACGGCACCCGTGTGCAGATCATCGGCGAAAGCGGCGAATGGTACCAGATCCGCTACGAGGAGCACGTGGGCTACGTGAAGAAGGAGTTCATCACCCTCGATTAAGAAACAGCCTCAACGCAGCAGGGCGGGCATTTGCCCGCCCTGCTTTTATGCGGATTAAGCCAGTAAAGCTTTTCTAAAGGAGCTCCGGGGGAAGGAGTTTAAAACACTGCGGCAGAGCAGCCGGAACAATTAATAATAGGGACTATAAACGGCACAAAAAAACCTCCCGCCAACAGGCAGGGGGTTTTCTTCAGCAAAAATGCGGTTACATGCGGGATGCGATGCGACGTACTGCCGGCACGAACACGCAGCCGAGCACAATGCCCGCCACCGCCTGGCCGACATTCGGTAGAAGCGCGCCTGCGGCGGATGCGGCGTTGTACATCACCATTTCAAAGAAGAAGTAGCCCAGCACCATGATGAGTTCGCAAAGGAAGAAAAGCACCGCGTTGCCCGCAAGCCCCCTGGGCAGTATGGAGCGGGGGATGGAGGTGCGCATCCGCGCCCTGCGGGGATTGTAATAGTGCAGTCCAAAGCCTGCCACAAGACCCATGGCGCCTTTGATGAAGAGAGTAATCAAAGCATAATGGCTGTATCCTGCCAGAAGGTCCGCCAGAGCGGAGCCGATGCCGCCGGTCACCGCGGCAAAGGGGCCGAGCAGCGCGGCGGCGGCGAAGATCACGCCGTCACCCAGGTTGACGTAGCCGTTGGTGACGGGAACAGGCAGGCGAATGAGGGTTGCGCAGGCGATCAGCGCGGTAAACAGGCCGGCAAAGGCGAGCCTTCGCGTGTTGCTGATGTCGTAATCTCTCAATTAGATACCTCTTTTTCGATGATGCGCCGCAGGCAAGCGGAAGAACCGGCTGCCTGCGGCGCACAGCGTTTTTAGAACATGGGGATGGCGGAACCGTTGAAGGTCTCGTCAATGAACTTTTTAACCGTTTCGCTCTGCAGCGCTTCAATCAGGGCCAAAATAGCGGGATTGTTCTCGCTTCCTTCCTTGACCACGAGGATGTTGGCATAGCGCTCGGCGGCGAGGGAGTCCTTATCTTCCACAGCCAGGGCGTCCCTGATGGAAAGACCGGCGTCCAGCGCGTAGTTGCCGTTGATGACCGCCATGTCCACATCCGGCAGAGACCTGGGCAGCTGGGCGGCTTCGATTTCCATAATCTTCAGGTTCTTGGGATTCTCGGTAATGTCCATCACGGTGGCGAGCAGGCCGGCGTCGGGCTTGAGCTTGATCAGACCGGCGGCCTCCAGCAGCAGAAGGGCGCGGGCTTCATTGGAAGCGTCGTTGGGAACGGCGATGGTCGCCCCGTCCTGCAGCGCGTCAAGGGACTTGGTCTTTCCGGCGTACAGTCCGTAGGGCTCGTAATGGATGTTCGCCACGGGCACGAGGTGGGTGCCGTTCTTGTCGTTAAAGTCCTCCAGATAGGGTTTGTGCTGGAAGTAGTTGGCGTCCAAG
>JBMNTW010000164.1:0-4464 GCA_050945935.1 Christensenellales bacterium | reverse complement strand
TCAAATACTGCCTTTATAGACTTGTTTCCGCGAAGCGATATTTTCATGTTTTTCGCTCAATGGGTTTTGTAACCACGTGTGCTAAAACCCTTGATATATAAGGGTTTTCAGCAAAGTCAATCTTTTACCCTTGACATCAATGCTACGCACTCCACATGCGCTGTCTGCGGAAACATGTCCACCGGCTGTGCCTGAACAAGTTCATAGCCCGCTTCCTTCAAAACAGCGCAGTCCCGGGCGAGAGTCGCCGGATTACAGGAAACGTAAACGATCCGCTTGACGCCGGTTTTTGCAATGGCGTGCAGCGCCGGCGCTTCGCAACCCTTCCGTGGGGGGTCAAGGATGACGGCGCTGGGTGTGATATGCTCTTTTTCTACCAGCTCCGGCAGGACTTCCTCTGCCGCGCCGCATATGAAACGCGCGTTGGAAACGCCGTTTTTCTTCGCGTTTTCCCTGGCGTTAACAATCGCTTCTTCCACAATCTCGATGCCGATGACTTCTTTCGCCCTTTTCGCCGCAGAAAGGGTAAGCGTTCCAATGCCGCAGTAAAGATCCAGCACCACGTCGTCAACTGAAAGAGCGGCGTACTCGATGGCCTTGTCGTAAAGAATCTGGGTCTGGACGGTGTTCACCTGCAAAAAGGATGCAGCGGCAACGGAAAAGTCCAAACCGCAGAGCCTTTCCTGAAGCACTTCATCGCCCCAGACCACGCGAAACCTGTTTCCGGTGATGACGTTGGTTTTTTCTTTATTAATGTTGTGCACCAGCGAGCAAAAACCCGGAATGTTCTTCTGCAGAAGATCCACCAGGCGTTCGGGCCTCGGCAAGGAACCGGTGGTTACCACCGTCACCATGGTTTTTCCGAAGGAGGATGTGCGCACCACAACGTGACGGACCACGCCGTTGCCGGTGGTTTCATCATACGCAGGGATGCCGCACTCCTGCGCCCACTGACGGACGGCATCAATCGCCTGCGTTCCCGATTCTTTTTGAATCAGGCAGTCCGAAATGGGAATGACTCTGTGGGACCGGGCGGCGAACAGACCGAACTCGATTCCTTTTTCTGTATTTGTGGCAGGAAACGCCGCCTTGTTTCTGTAACGCCAGGGTTCGTCCATCCCGATGGCGGGAAGCACCTTGGCATCGGCAAACCCGCCGATGCGCACTAGCGCGTCCCTGACCGTTTGCGTTTTATAGGCAAGCTGGGCTTCATAGCGCATGTGCTGCAGGGTGCAGCCGCCACAGCGGTCGAAATAAGGGCACGGCGGGGCTGTTCTGTCCTTCGAAGGAGTAAGGATGCGGCGCAGCTTTCCCACGCCGAAGGAAGACCCGGCCTTGATGACCGTTGCCAAAACCTTCTCGCCGGGCAGCGCGCCTTCCACGAAGATAGCATAGCCCTCGTATCTGCCGATGCCCTGCCCTTCGCTGCCCAAAGCGGTAATTTCAAGCTCGATTTCCTGATTCTTTTTAACCGGTACTGCCATTCGTGTTTCTCCAATGAAAAGTATGCGCGGGCTCATCACCCGCGCCGCACGATGCGCCTGAATTAGCACATCGCCAGTATGTTGTTCAGATTGTAGAGGTCGTAGTCAAAGTCGCGCTTGACTTCCAGGGCTTCGGCAAGGTCCATGTCGTATATACGGTTGTTCTTGATGCCCACGGCCCGGTTGTAATTGCCGTTCAGCAGGCATTGCACCGCATGGGCGCCCATTCTGGAGGCGATCACCCGGTCAAAGGCAGACGGATTGCCGCCGCGCTGGGTGTACCCCAGCACGATGGGGCGCACGTCAATATCCGTCTGGTCACGGACGTACTCGCAAAAGTCCTTGGCGCCGCCCGCACCCTCGGCAATCATCACGATGCTGGTGAGCTTGCCGCGCAGCTTGTTGCCGATGAGTGTTTCGCAGGCCTTCTCATAGCCGGTCTTGGCGTCCACCTCTGGCACCAGAATGTAATCCGCACCACCGGCGACGCCTGCGTGCAGCGCGATGTTTCCGCAGGCGCGGCCCATCACCTCAATGACGCCGACGCGGTCATGGGAACGCATGGTGTCCCGGATTTTATAAATCTCGTTCACCACGGAATTGACGGCGGTGTCAAACCCGATGGTAAAGTCGGTGTACGGAAGGTCATTGTCAATGGTGCCGGGCAGGCCGATCACCGGCATGCCCAGTTTGGAAAGCTCTCTGGCGCCCGTGAGCGAACCGTCTCCGCCGATGACCACAAGGCCGTCGATCTGATACGCTTCTGCAACGCGCATGGCGTGGCGACGCCCGTCGTCGCTGCGGAAAATTTCCGACCTGGCGGTGCGCAAAATGGTGCCGCCCTTGTCAATAGAGTCTTCAAAATAAGCGTCCGTGAGCCGTTCCAACTTGCCGGTCATCAGCCCGGCGTAGCCGTGGTAAACGCCCATGACGTTCAGCCCGAAGTAATCCCCGGTCTTGTATACGGCGCGAAGGCAGGCGTTCATACCGGGCGTATCGCCGCCGCTGGTGAGAACGGCAATCGTTTTGATAGAATCCCGTCTCATACCGACTCCACAGTAACCATCCCGAACTGGGTGTAAATCTCCGCCTTTCCGCGAACTTTCATGGCAGAGGTGTTCTCGGTAAACTGCAGGATGCAGACTTCGCCTTTATCCAGCTTTTCGGTATGAAGCAGCTTGGTTTCGCGACCCCGGGTCATGCCGATGATGCTGACGCCGTTTTCCAGAGCCTTAACAACGATATACTGCCCGTTGGTATCGGTGAACTCGCTCATTGCCTACTCCCTTTCAGAAACAAGAAACTTAACAGCTTATTTGCGGTGTCGGTGTGCTTACTCGTCATGCCTGGGGTGTTTTCGCACGATCTCAATCGCCCTGATGATGGCGGCGGAAATCTCTGCCCGCTCCTGATTGGTCTGCGCTTCGAACCGGGCAAACACGTTGCCCTTCGTGCAGGTCACATAGCGCGGGGGAAGACGGTTCAAAGCAAGCGCAATCACATCGGACCGGCACTGCGGGCATTTGCACATACTCGCCTTGGTCATGTAATCATCGACGCGCATGATAACCAGTTCTTCCATCAGGTTCTTGGGTTGCACGCGATCACCCCTTTCGTTTCGGAACCGTTTGAAAAGATTATATCACAGGATTGTTCAGCGTACCAGTTTGACATTTCCGCCGCCCAGCAGACCAGAAAGAACTTTTACAAGTTCCTCGCTTGGTGAAACGTCAAACCCTGACGGCGCTTTCAGCACTTTTCCGCCGGCGGCAATCACCACCGGGAGTCTGCCGGGGTATTTCGCAACGATGTGCATGACCTCGCTCACCTTTTCTGCTGCGCATTTGACGTATAAGCCCGGATTAATCGTTCTGCCGTTCTGCTTCGGAGCGGTTTCGCCCAGCTGCGGCACATAGTCTGCCCGAAGCGGCGTAATCTCATCGGCGACGATGACGTTCGCGTTCTCGTCCCGTATGTTCACCCTGCCTCTGACGAGGACCAGCGTGTCCTCCACAAGCAGGCCGCGCGCTTCTTCCAGCACTTTGGGGAACACCACGATTTCTATGGAGCCGGTTAAATCCTCGATGGTGACGTACGCCATAATGGACTGGGAGCGCGTGGTCTTTTTGCGCACGGCGGTGACGATGCCGCCGATTTTGATGCGTTCGCCCTCCTTCACATCGCCTTCCAGTTCGTCCGCCTCCAGCACTTTGGAAATCGTCAGCTTCAAGCCGGAAAGCTCTTTGGCATAATCGCTCAGGGGGTGGCCGGAAATGTACATCCCCGTCGCTTCCTTTTCAAAGGCGTAGCGCACCTGGGCGGAGTATTCGGGAATATCCGGCAGTTCCACCTGCATGGCCACGTCCGGCTCGTCGGCGAACATGTCGAACAGGTTGACCTGGCCGCTCATTTCGCGCTTGCGCTCTTCCGCCATGGCCTCCATCGCCTTGCCGCAGCCTTCCATCAGCTGGCTGCGGCGGTAGCCGAAGCAGTCAAACGCGCCCGCTTTGATCATGCCTTCCACCATGCGGCGGTTCACAAATGCGCCGGCGCGCTTTAAAAAGTCAAAAAAGTCCCTGTAAGGCCCGTTTTGCTCCCGTTCTGTGATGATGGACTCGCAGGCGTTCACGCCCACGTTGCGGATCGCCCCCAGACCGAAGCGGATGGCGCGTTTGCCGTCTTTGGTTCTTTCAACCGAAAAACGGGTCCTTGAGGCGTTGATATCCGGCGGCAAGGCGGGGATATTGTGCTCCTTGCAGGAGCGGATGTATTCCGCGACTTTGTCGGTATTGTAGAGGAAGCTGTTCATCAGGCTTGCCATGAACGCTTCGGGGTAGTGCAGCTTCAAGTACGCCGTGCGGTAGGCGATGACGGCATAGCCCGCCGCGTGGGACTTGTTGAAGGCGTACTGGGCAAAATCCATCATTTCGTCGAAGATTTCTTCCGCCACTTCCCTGGATACGCCGTGTTTCAGGCAGCC
>JBMNTW010000163.1:0-4470 GCA_050945935.1 Christensenellales bacterium | reverse complement strand
CAAGAACCCGAAGCTTAGAATACTGTTTTCCCGCACCGCGAAAATGGACGAAGAGGGAATCGACGCGGTTTTGAAAATCGTGGAACTGATGAAAACGGAACAGTAGAAGACAGGCGAAGGCGGTTGTATTGAAACGACAAAAAAACCCCCGCGCGTTTGCGCGGGGGTTTGCCTGCCCGATCTTACAGGTTGTTGAGCAGCATGGGCTTGAGGGTCTGCAGGCCTTCGACGATGGCGGGACCGCTGCGGGTGCCGATACGATCGACGCCGAGCAGCAGGCAGCCCAGCACCACGGTGGGGGTCCAGAAGGAACCGGTGCCGGCGACCTTGACCTTCATATGGGCGGGAGCGGTGTCGCACATGATCTTCACCTGGTCCAGGGAGGGGCCGCCGTGACGGCCGGTGGAGGACTTGACCCAGTCAGCGCCGGCTTCTGCGCAGAGTTCCACAGCAGCCCTGATCTCGTCATCGGTGAGCAGCTGGGCTTCGATGATGACCTTGCACTCGGCGCCGCCGTCATGGGCGATCTTGGTGACTTCGGCGATGTCGTTCTTATAGTACTCGTACTCGCCGGACTTGAGCATGCCGTGGTTGGCGACCATGTCCACAACCCAGGGCTTGCCCTTCAGCAGGCGGGCGCCTTCCTTGGCTTCCGCAACCTTCACTTCGGTGGTAACGGCGCCGAAGGGGAAGGCCAGGGGGTAACCGGTCTCAAGGCCCGCAGGAGCGAGACGCTCGGCAACATAGGGAGCCCAGAAGGTGTTCACATGGAAGCCCTTGAAGCCATACTTGAGGGTCAGTTCGATGCCTTTGTCGATGTCAGCGCGGGAAGCGTCGGAGTTCAGCACCGAAAAGTCGATCATCTGGGCAATGCCCTCGCGGGACAGGTCCAGATCTTTAAGCATTTTGTACCTGGGCATGGAAAATACCTCCAGAGAAATGATTTATGCTGAGCGGTCAAACCGTCAGTTCCTTTTCAAGAGCCTCAGCGTCGTCCGCCAGGGCGACGGAGAGTTCAGGCAGCATTCCCAAAGCGTCCGCAATCCAGAGTGATGTATACTTGCTGCGGACCTCCTTGGCGTACAGCACGCTGTCGATAAGTTCTTCCCGTGTAACGTGCAGTTGGGAGGGGACGAAGGGTGCGCCGGCTGCTTTCAGCCGTTTCGCGAGGTCCCTGTAGTCTGGAAGGAAGGAGAACTTCTTTCGAAGCGCGGGAAGGGATTCGAGGATGCGCTTAATCTCCTCCCGCCTTTCGTCGCGGTCAAAGGACTTCTTCTTCTGGGCTTTGAAAGCTTCGGGAGCCGAGTTTCCGTAGCCCTTTTCAATCATTTTTACCCACTGTTCCCTGTCCGGCATGGCCTGAAGGGCTTTTTCAATGTCAAAGGTCTTTTCGTCGATGGACAGAATCCTGTTCCACATATTGATGACCAGCACCGCGGCAACGCCGACTTCCTCCCCGTGCATGTTGGGGCGTACCTGCCGCAGGGCGTGGCGCATCACCCAGTAGTGGGTCAGATGATGCTCGGCCCCGGCGCCCGTTCTGGCGGAACCGTACCAGTACATGTCCACAGCGCTTTTGTACAAAGCGTCGGTCAGCGAACGCAATGAGGCCGAATCGCCGGTTTTTACGCCGTCAGAGGTGGCAAGAGCTTGATTGATGGCTTCTCGCATCAGGTTTTCAACTTCTTCACAGAAATGCTCGCCCTTCACGAGATGCGCGGCGTACCAGTCGGCGAGCGCAGTCAGCTTGGATGCCATTTCGCCCAGCCCGGCGGCGTTCATGCGCACCGGCGCGCCCTTTAGAATGTCCATATCCGCAATAACGGCAGCGGGCGGCTCGCAGACGATGGTGGTCTTCATGCCGCCGATAAGCAGCAGCGCCATGTCCGTAAAGAAACCGTCGTGGGACATGACCGTGGGAACGCAGATATGGGGCTTTTTAACCCTGTAAGCTACATAACGCACAACGTCCGTCAAGGAACCGCCGCCCAGCGCAACGATGGCGTCAACAGAATGGTCCGCCGCTACGAGCACCTGTCCTAAGGCCCGTTCGTCGGGCAGCATCGGGCAGGGGAAGCGGAAAAACGAGAGCGAAAGCCCGCCCTCTTCCCAAAGGGTTCTGGCCTTTTCACCATAGAGACCATAAACGACTTCGTCCGTCACAACGAGGATGCTGCGTCCAATCCCCAGCCTTTTCAAAAGCCCGGGCAGCCCCGCAAGGGCGCCTTCATCGATCAGCACCTCGCCAATGGGGGAGGAATGGCTCCTTTGGCATGTGCATGCAAAGGAATGCGCTTTGTATAGATCACCGTGGAATACAGACATCGGCTACCTCCTGAAAACAGGGGGTTTGAAAGCCCCCCATTCCTGTAAAAGCGACTCACTTGCCCGAAAGATGCGCCAACCGTCAAAGGCGGCGCCGATCATCGCCGTATCCAAAACCTTCAGGCTGCAGCCTAAGAAGTCCGCCGCCGTTGGGGGGACTTCATTGCGCGCGGTGATGGCATAATCGTTTGGGAAAAGTATAGCATGGCCTAGAAATCAATGCAAGTGCAAATGAAACTAATTATAATTAATGTAACAAGATTTTTTCTCGTTTCTTCGAATAGCTGATAATTTTTGCTC
The DNA here is from genome assembly GCA_050945935.1 of Christensenellales bacterium. Classification (GTDB taxonomy): domain Bacteria; phylum Bacillota; class Clostridia; order Christensenellales; family CALWSW01; genus CALNBC01. The sequence goes on along the minus strand of JBMNTW010000163.1, from coordinate 1,845 downwards.
AAAACGGAAATAAATTTCCGATAAAACGGAGTAATTTGATTTTGCTATTTACTTTCATAACAATAAAACTATATAATATGTGAGAATAACACATCAGGAGGGAAGCAAAGTGCCCATAACGGAGGACGTCAATCTCATTTACAAGGTTGCGGTCAAATTCTATGTGGAAGGCCAGTCCCAAGTGGAGATCGCCCAGTCGGAGAATCTGTCCAGGGCCACCATCTGCCGTCTTTTGCGGGCAGCCCGGGAGATGGACATGGTGCATATCGACGTTTCCATGCCCAAAGCTCCGCCGCCTTCCCCGCGCATCGCCGAGGATCTGGCGCGCGCCCTGAAGCTTTCGGAGGTTATCGTGGCACCCGCCGCCCCGGGAGACACGAACGAAGAAACCCTCCTGCGTTCCACGGTGGCCACCGCCGCCGCCCACATGCCGAGGCTGATTGCCGATTCGTACATGGTGGGCGTGGGCTGGGGGCGCTCGGTGTACCGCACAGCTCTGCAGCTTCCGTACACCAAAGGCTCGAAAAAACTGTTCATTCCGCTGGTGAACAACTTCGCGTATACCGTTCCCGCCCTGCAGACCAGCGTCATCATGAGCTATTTCGGCGAACGCTTCAACTCCAACTGCTATTATCTGAATATTGCCCACCAGCCCAGAAAGAAGGGCGAACGGACGGAGGCCGAACTCGAAAACATCCGCCAGCTGACGGTGTTCTGGAACGCGCTGGATGCCGCCATCTTCAGTCTCAGTTCGCCGGAACAGCTGTTAAGCAGCGAGATTTACAGTTCCCACTGGGAGGGCGGACTGGATGTGGAAAGGCCGGACGAGCAGTCCATGCGGTTTGAGTGCATGGGCCAGGTTTACTGCGAAGACGGTTCCTACGTGGGCGTGAACAAGAACTACGACCTCATCGCGCTGGACCTGAAACGGCTGCGTAACATCAAAAAATCCATCTGCATCGGCTCAGGGCTGAAAAAGGTCAAGTCTTTGATCTACGCCGCAAGGCTGGGTTTTTACAATGTGCTGATTACAGACAGTGTGACCGCCAGCGCCATGCTGGAGGAGGTATGACCAAATCGGAAGCCGGGGACATAAAAAACGAAATATCGTCGCAGCAGGGTGAAACGGATCCGTTTCACCCTGTTGTTTTGCAACCGAAACTGCTACCAGTATTTTCCAGAAAAGAATTTCCTGCTTTTTTCTTCATCCGACGCCTCAAAGAGACGATAGTTAAACATGTTCCTCCCGGGAGGAGCATATGGGAAGGGGAGAAAAACATGAGAGAAAGCATACGCAAAAGGCTGATGCTGGGCTTTATCACCATTATCATGGTCGGAATGGTGACGGTCAATGCCATCAACGTCATCCTTGCGGGCGGAAGTCTGTACGACAGAACCATCCACGAAGCAAACTACGCCCTGATTGCAGAAGCCAACGCGATTGACGGGAAACTGGATGCGTACGACGCCATTTTGAACACACTCAGCGCGGACCTGTCGGTCTTAACGGAAGCGCAGCTTCAAAACAGGGCGTACATCGGCTCCATGCTGGACAATCTGACGCAAAAGCATCCGGAGTTTGTGGACATTACCTTCGCGTACCCCGACGGCTCGGCCATCTTCGCTTCGAACTGGATTCCGCCGTCCGGCTATACCGCCGCTGCCACCGAATGGTACCGGCAGGCCGTTGCCGCCGGCGGCAGCGTGGTCTTTACCAAACCCTTCGTGGAGCCGAAGGCGCAGAAGCTCGTCATCGCGGCGGCTGTGGCAAAAATTGTAAACGGCAAAGTGTCCTATGTTGCTTCCGTCGAAATCAGCATGCAGTCCGCCTTTGACATGGTGGAC
>JBMNTW010000162.1:0-4478 GCA_050945935.1 Christensenellales bacterium | reverse complement strand
CTCGATTTTTGAGTTCCTCGCCTTGTCGCTGCCGGCGCTCCTTGTGCCGCTGCCTCTTTCCCAAAGCAGGGGGGACCAGCTGCAAAACGCCGCGTACTTCCAAAAGCGCGGCTATGCGGACGTGCTTTATCAGGAAAACATGTCGGAAGAAACGCTCGTTGCGGCGCTGTTTCGCCTGTACGAGCATCGGGAAACGTACCGCGCGAACATGGACGCGGAACCGAACAAGAACGGCCTGGAGGCGGTGCTCAGGCAGATCGTCGCCGCGACGGAGGGGCGTTAATGGAGAAAAAAACGGGCAGAGTCCGCCCGGCGCTGGACAAGACAGCGCTGGACGCTTGGTGGGCAAAGGTGTTTACGGAGGACGCGCAGAGCGCCCTGTCGGAACTTTGCGCCCTGGCGAAGGACGCGAGGGCAAAGGAGCACTTAAACGCAAAAACCGACCGTCCGAAACTTCGCACGCTGTTGACCCACGAAAAGCCAAAGGTACGCAAAAACGCCGCAAGGCTTTTGGGCGAACTGTTCCTGCCCGGCGATTTCGAAGCGCTGAAAAACGCCCTGTTTTCCGAGCAGACGAAGTTCGTGCTGCCCTCCATCGTACTGGCTTTGGGAAACGCCGGTGAAACTTCGGCGGAGACCCTTGCCGCGTTTGCGGACGCTTTGCCCGAAGCCGCCGGACCGGAGGACGAAAAGCACATCACGCAGCTCAAAGAAGCCCTCACTGCCGCCCGTTCCCGTTGCGAAAAGAAAAAGAGGCGGGAGTTCACGGGGCTGAAAGCTCCTGCGGAAGTCATACTCGCCGTTCAGCCGGGCTGCGAAAAGCTGCTGCTGGACGAAGCGGCAGAAAAGGGCATCGGCCTTAGGAAAACACCTTTGGGCATCGCCGCTCGGGTGATTGACTACAAGGAACTTTTCGGCTTACGCACCTTTGAGGAGGCGCTGTTCCCCCTTGGCACAATCCCCGCGCCCAGGGAAACGAGCAGGCAGGGCCTTTTAGAATGGGCAAAGTCCGCCCGCCCCGCAGCGGTGAAGTTTTTGCAGCTGCTTTCCACCTGCTTGAGCGGCGGCGCGCCCTACCCCTACCGCATCGAGCTTCGCGGCGAAGTGGAGGACAGGAAGGCCGCCATTTCCGCCCTGTCTTTGGCGCTGGGCGAAAGCGGGGAGCTTCTGAACTCCCCTTCGGGGTACGACGCGGAGTTCCGTGTGGACTGCGTCAAAGGGAAGGCGCGGCTCTTTGCCAAGCTGTTTGTGCCCTGTGACGCGCGCTTTGCGTACAGAAAGGGCGCTGTCAGCGCGTCCATCCATCCGGTGAACGCCGCCGCGCTGATGCGCTTCGCCCTGCCCCATCTGAAGGAAGGGGCGAGGGTGATGGACCCCTGCTGCGGCAGCGGCACGCTGCTTGTGGAGCGGGCAAAGCTCGGTCTGCCTGTTGCCGACCTTCTGGGGGTGGACATTGACGGTACAGCTTTGGACATTGCCCGGAAAAACGCGGAGTCCGCAGGAGTCAAAGCAGGCTTCGTGCGGGCGGACTCCACCCGTTTTGTGCCCAAACAGCCCTACGACGAGCTGTTTGCCAATCTGCCCTTCGGCACCCGGGTGGGAACGGCGGAAACCAACGCTGCTTTCTACCGGGGTCTGGTCAAACAACTGGACAGGCTGCTCGCGCAAAACGGCATCGCCGTGTTTTACACCACCCAGTTTGCGCCCCTTTCCCGTCTGCTGGAAAGCGCAAACTGGCAAATCATCGACAGCATGCGGTTCGAGGCGGGAGGTTTATCCCCCTTCGGCATCATCGCAAAGCGAAAGTAAAGAAAAGCGCATGAAAAAGGACCCGTTGACGGGTCCTTTTTGCTTTAAAGAATGTCGGCAAAGTACAAGTCGAACAGCCTGTCCGCCGCGGCTTTCACATCCGCCCGGAACCGGTTGTAACGCTCCAGAAGCTGTACTCCTTTTGGGGTCAGCACGCTTTTACCGCCGCCGGAGCCGCCCTGGCACCGTTCCACCAACGCGCAGCCCAGCTGTTCTTCCAAAGTATTCAGGGTGTTCCAGCCGGAACTGTACGAAAGCTGCATCCGCTGGCACGCCTTGCGGACAGAGGAAGTCTCGTCGATCAGTTCAAGGAGCATGGCGGTGCGGGCGTCGAAAAAGGGCTTTTCTCTGGAGAGGGAAACCTCCGCCTCCGGCCGGATGAGCTGGCTGTTGTGGTATTCCAGCAGCGCCTGATAGTCTGCCGGCGTGTCCGCGTCGTGCAGAATGCCCGCATCATCCACAATGACTTCCGTCACAGGCACGCCGCAGCGCGAAAGCGCTCCCGCCATGCCGTTTTCACCGGAATCGGCAAGCACTTTTTCAATGATATGGGAGGACATCAGAATCGGATGCCCCCTTTTGCCCCTGCAGACCGGGCAGGCAAGTTCCGCGCCGGTGTGCAGCAGCTTTGAAACGGTACCGGCGGTGAAGAGCGGAATGTCCACCGGTGTGAAAAACACGCGGTCGCACTTGTCAAAAAGGTACTGAAGGCCGATTCTGGCGGAGTCGAACATCTGGGTGGTTTGGTACTGCTCATTTCGCAGAAAGACCACGCCGCACTTTGCCAGATGATGCTCCAAAACGTCCGCGTTGTACCCCGTAACCACGACGATGCGCTCCACACCCGCCTGCTTGAAGGTCGCGATGATCCGCTGGGCGATGGAGATGGAGCCGATGTTCAGCATCGGCTTGAAATCGCCCATTCTGGAAGACATTCCCGCAGCCACGATCACAACGCCCGTTTCCATGCGCGACCCTCCGTTAACCTAATGATGAACCTGATACAATACGAACATACCGACTTATAAACAGTTATCATTTGATGTTGTAAACTTGCTCTGATAAACTAGTGACAGAGATAAATATTGAATCGTTTCTATTTTCTTGCTGTTTGCTTAATGGCCCTTGCAGGGGGACTTGTCCGGGCCTTTTCCCGTCAAATCACGAAGTTTGCTCACACCGGCGTCAGAAAAGAACACGAGTTCAGAAGGCTTTCCGTCCATATTCTCGCCACGCAGGCGCAGGCAGTTGGACGTTTCCAGATAATCGATGGGCAGGGTGCGCCGGAAGGTTCTGCCCGTAGCGCGGTCGGTCACTTCCACCGTAACTTCATCCGCCGTAATTGAGAAAATCTTTTCTTCGTTTTCCATGAACCGTTCCTCCCCGTTATTTGTGATACAGATATTTTGATTCATTATAGCATAGATATCCTTTGGTTGAAGCATCTTTGCACCGGTTTTCAAGCGCTGGGCGCTTTTAGCGTATCAAGACCTTTAAGGAGGACGCCATATGATTAAGAAGGTTCTGAAGATCAACGGAGTCGAACGCACACTGATCGTTGAAGGCAACGAGACCCTGGCCTCCATCCTGCGCGAACGCATGCTGCTCACGGGCTGCAAGATCGGCTGCGGTGAGGGCCACTGCGGCGCCTGCAACGTCATTGTGAACGGCAAGGTTACCCGGTCCTGCGTAACCAAGATCAACAAGATCGAAGACTATTCCGAAATCACCACCATCGAGGGCGTCGGCACCATCGACGACCTGCATCCCCTGCAGGTGGCGTGGATGGCCTACGGCTGCGCCCAGTGCGGCTTCTGCAGCCCCGGCTTCATCATAAGCGCCAAAGTGCTGCTGGAAAACAACCCCGACCCCACCCGGGAACAGGTCCGCGACTGGTTCAACCGCTGCCGCAACCTGTGCCGCTGCACGGGCTATAAGCCGCTGATTGACGCCACCATGGCCGCCGCGAAAGTGCTGCGCGGCGAAATGACCAAGGAAGACCTTGTCTTCATGCCGACGGACAACTGCATCACCGGCAAGAGATTCGTGCGTCCCTCCGCCGCGGCGAAGGTCACCGGCACCTGGGACTACGGCGCGGACGTTGCCCTGCGCATGCCCGAAAACACACTGCGCCTCGCTCTGGTGCAGGCAGAGGTTTCCCACGCCAACATCAAGGGCATTGACACTTCCGAAGCCGAAAAGATGCCCGGCGTGTTCAAGGTCATCACCGCGAAGGACATTCCCGGCAAGAACCGCATCAACGGCCTCGTCATGCTGCCTCTGAACAACAAGTGCGACGGATGGGACCGCCCGATCCTGTGCGACGAGAAGATCTTCCAGTACGGCGACGCCATCGCCATCGTGGCGGCGGATACCGAGGAGCACGCCCGCGCGGCTGCCAAGGCGGTGAAGCTGGATCTTGAAATCCTGCCCGCCTACATGAGCGCCCCCGAAGCGCTGGCGCCCGACGCCATCGAGATCCATCCCGGTGTGCCCAACGCCTACTATGAAACCAACTGCATCAAGGGCCCGGACTTTGACTGGGACAGCGCCCCCAACGCCATCGAGGTGGAAAGCTACTGCTCCCGTCAGCCGCACCTCTATCTGGAGCCGGACAACGGTTTCGCCTACATCGACGAGGACGGCATGCTGACCATCCACTCCAAGAG
>JBMNTW010000161.1:0-4480 GCA_050945935.1 Christensenellales bacterium | reverse complement strand
CGGCGCATCACGGGCATGAGCAGCAGGCATTTTGTGAAGCAGCAGAAGGCCATTGCGAACCTGAACGGCTATGTGGAGGAAATGATCAACGGCCAGAAGGTCATCAAGGTGTTCTGCCACGAGGAGCAGGTCAAGCGCGACTTTGACAAGCACAACGAGGAGCTTTGCGAGAACTCCGAAAAGGCGAACAAGTACGTCAACATCCTGCCGCCCATCATGAACAACCTGGGCTTTGTGCTGTATGTGCTCATCGCCATCGTCGGCGGTTACATGGCGGTTTCCGGCATGGGCAATGTGGGGCTTTCGGGGGTCGGCGTGGTGACCGTCGGCACCATCGTGTCCTTCCTGCAGCTTTCCAGAAGCCTCATCGGTCCTTTGAACCAGGTTTCCCAGCAGGCGAACCACATCGTCATGGCGCTGGCGGGCGCGGAGCGCATTTTCGACCTTCTGGACGAACAGAGCGAGACGGACGAGGGCTATGTGACGCTGGTGAACGCCAAGTACGGCGAAAACGGCGAAATCGTGGAAACGACGGAGCGCACCGGCATGTGGGCGTGGAAGCACCCCCATAAGGACGGCACCCTCACCTACACGAAGCTGACCGGCGACGTCCGGATGGTGGACGTGGACTTCTGCTACACCGAGGGCAAGCCCGTGCTGCACGACATCACGCTGTACGCCGAACCCGGCCAGAAGGTGGCCTTCGTGGGCGCCACCGGTGCAGGCAAGACCACCATCACCAACCTGATCAACCGCTTTTACGACATTGCGGACGGCAAAATCCGCTACGACGGCATCAATATCAACAAGATCAAAAAGAGCGATCTTCGCAGAAGCCTTGGCGTGGTGCTGCAGGACGTGAACCTCTTTACCGGCACGGTGATGGAAAACATCCGCTACGGCAGACTGGACGCCACGGACGAAGAGTGCATCGCCGCGGCGAAGCTCGCCAACGCGGACGCCTTCATCCGCATGCTGCCCCAGGGGTACGACACCATCATCACCGGGGATGGCAGCGGCCTTTCCCAGGGCCAGCGGCAGCTGATTTCCATCGCACGGGCGGCGGTGGCGGACCCGCCGGTGATGATTTTGGACGAGGCGACATCCTCCATCGACACCCGCACCGAAGCCATTGTGCAAAAGGGCATGGACAGGCTGATGGAGGGCAGAACGGTGTTCGTCATCGCGCACAGGCTGTCTACCGTCAAGAACGCGGACGTCATCATGGTGCTGGACCACGGCCGCATCATCGAGCGCGGCAGCCACGAAAGGCTCATCGCCGAAAAGGGCAGGTACTACCAGCTGTACACCGGCGCCTTTGAACTGGAGTAGGCAAGAAAGCCCCCGATGAAAGCATCGGGGGCTTTGGCGTGCGGCGCGGGCGTTTCGGCGGAGGACGAAAGCGAAACGTGCGCATGAGATGATGAAGCGTTCGCATGTGGTTTTGACGTGGTGTTCCACTGTTCAGGTTTAAGGTGTTTGCCGTATTGCCGCGCTTTGATGACACGGTAAATGAACATAAAAAGGGAACCGGTTTCCATTCACCGAATGGGTAAAAATCGTGACGGATTACTTGACAGACCGGCGGTCAGATTGCTATACTATACAGGTGCCTGAACATCTGGAGAGCTGTCCGAGTGGTTTATGGAGCCGGTCTTGAAAACCGGTGATGCCGCAAGGCACCGGGGGTTCGAATCCCTCGCTCTCCGCCATTTGTCAAGTATTTGGAGAAGTACCCAAGAGGCCGAAGGGGCTCCCCTGCTAAGGGAGTAGTGTGTGTGAAACGCAGCGAGGGTTCAAATCCCTCCTTCTCCGCCAAATGCCCGTAGAATCTAGTTCTACGGGCATTTTTTATTCTCGTAATTTAAGTTTACTCTCTTGGAGCAGTCCTTTTCGAAAACACATTGACAAATCTCGATTTAAAGCATAGGATAGTCATATCGAAGGAAATCGATTTGAGGTGACAAACATGGACTCCTACCTGGAGTATTCCAAAATCTTTAAAGCACTCGGAGACCCCAAGCGGGCAATGATTGTGGATATGCTTTCCTGCGGGGAACTCTGTGCCTGCAGGATTCTTGAGAAGTTTCAAATCTCCCAGTCTACCCTTTCCCACCACATGAAGATCCTCTGCGACTGCGGTCTGGTCAGCGATCGGGAGGAAGGCAAATGGACGTATTACTCATTGAACGAAGAGACTGTTCGGAAAACGAGGCAGTTCCTTTGCCAAATCACGTCTGAAAAGGACGAATGCATCTGCAACCAAAGTGGTACTGCCGATTGCGAGGAGTGTGTTTAAATGACTGAATACCGAGGAAATGAAAGCGTACGGCTGGATAAAGCCGTACGGGTCGATTTTCTGTATCTGGATACCACCATATGCGGCAGATGCCAGGGAACCGAAAAGTCTTTGGACGATGCGCTGTCCGAGGTTTCCGAAGCGTTGCGTGCGGAAGGGTATGAAGTCACGGTGAACAAGGTGAACATCGCCACAAGAGACCTTGCGATCCGGCATCGTTTTGTCAGCTCACCCACCATCCGCGTCAACGGGAAGGACATTGCCGTTGAGTTAAAGGAGTCGCTCTGCGAGGACTGCGGAGCGCTCTGCGGGGACAACGTGGACTGCCGTGTCTGGGTTTATAACGGTGTTGAATACACCACTCCTCCGAAAGAGCTGATTGTGGAAGCCATCCTTCGGGAGGCCCACGCCGCTGCGCCGAAGGAGGAAGCGGAAGACGGACCTTTTCAACTTCCGGAGAATCTTGAAAGATTTTTCGAAGCTAAGGCACGCAAGAAAAAGCTCGCCACATGGAAGAACAGGATTTTAAAATAAGCGTTTTATAACACAGCAACTGCCTCAACGGAAGGAGGATAGACCGTGAGCAGCAAACAGTACTTCGACGATGTATCCAAAGAGTGGGATTCCATGCGGCAGTCCTTTTTCTCAGACAGTGTACGGGAAAGGATGTGTGATGCCGTACAGGTGAAGGCAGGCGAAACCGCCGCGGACGTCGGCGCAGGCACAGGCTTTGTCACCGAGGAATTGCTGAAAAGAGGGCTTCGCGTCATCGCGATGGATCAGTCTCGGGAGATCTCGATGTACTGCAGCAAAAGTTTTCCCGCGCAGAAATCACCTGCGTGCAGGCGGACGCGTATGCGCTGCCGTTGGAGAGTGAAAGCGTGGATGTTGTGATGGCGAACATGTTCCTTCACCATGTGGAGCATCCGGAAAAGGCTCTTGCTGAAATGTCTCGCATCCTGAAGAAAGGCGGCAGGCTGGTAATCGCCGATTTGGATTCGCATGAACACGAGTTTTTGCGCACGGAGCAGTTCGATGTCTGGCTGGGCTTTGAGCGTTCGCACATTGAAAACTGGCTTACGAATGCGAACCTTAGAAACGTTAAGGTTGAGGATTTGGGCGAGCAATGCCGCAGCGACTCCTGCGAGTCTTGCGAAAGTGCCACAATCAGCATTTTTATCGCTTTGGCTGAAAAATAAATGTTAGGAGCATCCCTTTTATGAAAAAAATGAAGCTCTTTGAGCCCGCCATGTGCTGCCCCACCGGGCTGTGCGGCGTGGGTGTGGATCCCGAACTGCTGCGCATCTCCGCAGTGCTGAACACGTTGAAGAACAACGGCATTACAGTGGACCGCTTTAATCTGAACAGCGCGCCCATGGAGTTCATCAACCACAAGGCTGTGAACGCGTTCCTCAATGAGCGCGGCGTGGACGGCCTGCCCGTCACCGTTCTGGACGACGAAATCGTCCTCTCCGGCCGTTACCCCACCAATGAGGAGATTACGAAGCTTCTTGATCTTCCCGAAGACATGCTCGCAGCGGGCGGCAAGAAGGTACGCTTTAAGAAGATGCCCACCAAGTCCGACTGCGGCTGCAAGGGAGGATGCTGCTGATGACTCCCTTTGATCCGATGACCATTTTACTGACCAAATACCTGTTTTTCACAGGGAAAGGCGGTGTGGGCAAAACCTCCGTCGCCTGCGCCACCGCGGTGACGCTTTCAGACAGCGGCAAACGGGTGCTGCTGGTCAGCACCGACCCTGCTTCCAACTTGCAGGATGTGTTCGGGGTGGACCTTGGAACCGGCAGGGTGCAAATCGAAGGCGCGCCCAATCTTTGGGTGGCCAACATCGACCCCGTGCAGGCGGCCGCGGATTACCGGGAAAGCGTGGTCGCGCCTTATCGCGGGAAACTGCCGGATGCCGTCATCGCCAACATGGAGGAGCAGCTTTCGGGTTCCTGCACCGTGGAAATCGCGGCATTCAACGAGTTTTCCGGCTATCTTGCCGACGAGTCCTTAAAGGCGGAGTACGACCACATCCTCTTTGATACCGCGCCCACCGGGCATACCCTGCGGATGCTCCAGCTTCCGTCCGCGTGGAGCAACTTTATCAGCGAAAGCACCCATGGCGCTTCGTGCCTAGGACAGCTTGCCGGACTGGAAAGCAAGAAAGAGGTCTAT
>JBMNTW010000160.1:0-4512 GCA_050945935.1 Christensenellales bacterium | reverse complement strand
CATGCCGATTTCAAGGTAAAGCTGACGGCCCAGATCGTTGTAATAGGTGTTGCCGATGTTCATGTAGAAGTTCATCGTCTGCTGTTCACCGGCGGTGATAATCAGGGTGTTCAGCATGGTGCGGATGTCCGCCTTCTTGAAGTCCAGATGGTACTTGACGGAATCGAAGGGGAAGCGGTGCTCCGCGATGGTGGGTCGGCCGGGGGTAATGTCCACATAGCTCCTCACCAGCTGCTGGGCGGGGATTTGCGCGTCCATGTCCAAAAGGTTCGCGTAGCGGTAAAGGTGGTCAAAGTCCTCCAAAAGCGCAAAGTCCAGCGCCTGCTTCACATAAGGGTCCGGCTCGTTCTGGGCGAGCCATGCCGTCAGGTCCACGGCCACGTGCTCGTAGCCGATGGTGGTTTCCAGGGCGGTTTCGTCGATGGGCTTGAGCCAGTTGATGTGCTTCTGCTGCTGCTGTTCCACCCGTCTGGTCAGGGCGAGGGCACGGCGAATGTCGTTGTTCGGGCAGTTGCGGTGGAACTGGTGCTTGAAGATGGCCGCTTCCACCTCGATGCCGTTCATCAGAATGATGCGCACCTTGGTGTAAGGGTCCACGGTCATCTTGTCGTAGGGCTTGGGGTAGACGGTTTTCCAGTCCATAATCCCATCTTCCACCTTGATGGGCTTGAGTTCAAACGGGTTCATGCTTCTCTCCTTTGATCGTTGGCTTCGGATTTTAGTATTTTCCCGCCTTGGGGAAATATTCAGCGGAAGGTTGCCTCAAAATAAGCCCATCAAGCCAACGGAAAGGGTTACTTTGATGCATCGCGCCATCGGTGAAAGCATTCCCCGAAAAGAAGCCTGGAACAAGGTGACCGCACAGGCCAAGTACACGGACGACCTGCCCGTAACGAGCGTTCTTTGCGCGCGTCTCCTCACCAGCACCTGCGCCCACGGCAAAATACACCGCATCGATACCAATAAAGCGCAGTCGCTCCCCGGTGTTCTGGCGGTGCTCACCGGCGAAAACTTCACAGAACGGTTCGGACCGCTGCTTGTCGACCGGCCTGCCCTTGCCAAAGACGTGGTGCGCTACGCCGGCGAGCCTGTGGCGCTGGTTGTCGCCTGCGACGAACCCGCTGCGGAACAGGCGGTGCGCCTGATTAAAGTGGAGTACGAACGCCTGCCTTTCGTTCTGACCCCGTCCGGCGCGCTGAAAGGCGGCGCGCCCCTCGTTCATGCGCAGCCCAACGGCTATAAAAAAGTAGTTGCGGACGTTTACCCCGAACCAAACTCCAACATCGCCAGCCGGTACCGCATCCGGAAAGGGGATGCGCAAAAAGCCTTAAAAAACTGCGACGTTGTGGTGGAACGGCGGTTCTTCCTGCCGCCTTCAGACCATCTCGCCATGGAAGTGCGCTCCTGTCGGGCGGAAATCAAGGCGGACGGAACGGTGGTCATCACCACCTCCTCCCAGTCGCCCTACGCCGTTCGCACCCAGCTTGCCGAAGCCTTTTTGATTCCCGCCGGAAAGATTCAGGTGCAGGTGCCCTTTGTGGGCGGCGGTTTTGGCGGAAAAGCGCCCGTCATGCTGGAGATTCTGGCTTACCTCGCTTCCCGAAGCGTGGGGGGCAGGCCCGTCCGCCTGACCATCCCCAGAGAGCAGGACATGGCATCCGCTCCTTCCAGACTGGGGCTGGAAGCCGTCGTCAAACTCGGCGCGAGCAAAGACGGCACCCTTCAGGCAGCGGAAATGACCTTCCTTCTCGACTGCGGCGCGTACGCGGACATTTCGCCCTACATGACCAAGGCCATCGCCGTGGACTGCACGGGGCCCTACGCCGTCGAAAACCTTGCTTGCGACGCTTTGTGCGTCTACACCAACCACACCTACGCCACCTCCTACCGCAGTTTCGCCCACGAATCCTGCACTTTCTGCGTGGAGCGGTCGATGGACGATCTCGCCAAAGAACTGAACCTCGACCCTCTGGAGTTCCGCCTGAAAAACGCCATCCGGGAAGGTTGCACCACGCCCACCCGGGTGGTCTGCACGCCAAGTTTGATCGGGAACGTGGCAAAGTGCCTGCAGGAAGTGAAGACCCTTGCCGGATGGAAGGGCAAAAAAGCAGAGTTCATCAAACCCCACACCGTTCGGGCGATGGGCGTTTCCTGCCTGTGGAAAACCGCCAATCCGCCCACGGACGCCGTTTCGGGAGCGCTTATCACCTTCAACGCCGACGGCAGCGTTAACCTCAACACCGGCGTGGTGGAAATGGGTTCCGCCTCCCAGACCCACCTTGCCCAGATCCTCGCAGAAAAGCTGGGCATCAGCCCGGAACAGGTCCACGTTTCCTTCGAAGTGGACACACGGACCGCGCCGGAACACTGGAAGACTGTTGCGAGCCTGACGGGCTACATGGCGGGAAACGCCGTCATCCGCGCGGCGGACGATTTGATTGCCCAGCTTCGCGCAAACGGCGCGGCGGCTTTGGGCTGCGCAGTTGAAGACGTGGAGGTGGCCAGCGGCAGAGTTTTTTGCAGAAAGAACCCCGAGCGCTTCATCCTTCTGAAGGACATTGCCAACGGCTACAAGGCGCAAAACGGCACCTCCGTCGGTGAACCTGCTTTGGGTCGGGGCGGCTTTATGCTCAAAGGGCTGAGCCAGCTCAATCCCGAAACGGGCGAAGGCAAAACCGGACCCGCGTGGACGGTGGGCGCGACCATCGTGGAAATCGAAGCGGACCTTCGCACCTTCACCTACCGCGTTTTGAACGCCTCCACCGCGATGGACGTGGGAAAAGCCATCAACCCCGAAGGCATGCGCGAAATCATCGCAGGCGGCATGGCGATGGGCATCAGCATGGCGAGCCGGGAAGGCATTTTTTACGACGAAAACGGCATCCCCAGAACGCCGAACTTGCGCACCTACAAGCTTCTGCACATCGGTCAGGAGCCGGACTACCGCGTAACACTCGTGGAAACGCCGCAGGAGGATTCCCCCTACGGCGTGCGAAGCTACTCGGAACACGGCATCATCGGCATTCCGGCGGCGCTGGCGAATGCCTTGTCCGCGGCATTCGGCAAAGAGTTCAACACCCTGCCTTTAACGCCCGAACGGCTGTGGCAAACGGCAAAGGAGGACGGCCATGATACCCTTTGACTTCACCTACTGCCGCGTGAACACGCTGGCGGAGGCGATGGAGGCTTACGTTCAGCTCACAGCCGAAGGAAAAAAGGCCTTCTGGTACGCCGGCGGCAGCGAAATCATCACCATGAGCCGCGCCGGCAGCATCCGCCCCGGTGCCGTCATCGACATCAAAGAGATTCCCGAGTGCAACGAACTGCGTCTGGACGGCGAAACGCTGCACATCGGCGCTGCGGTCACGCTGAACGCCGTCAAAGAGTCCAACTTGTTCCCCCTTCTGGGGCTTGCCTGCGCAAGAATCGCGGACCACACCAACCAGTGCCGCATCACCCTGGGCGGCAACCTTTGCGGAACGATACTCTACCGCGAAACCAGCATGCCGTTGCTGCTTGCAGACGCGCGCATCACCCTTTGCGGTCCGTTCGGCATACGTACCCTCGCGTTTCAGGACGCGTTTCAGCGGCGCATGAAGCTCATGCCCGGCGAACTGGTTGTTCAGGTCCACATTCCTTCGTGGAGCCTGACCGCACGGCACTTTCACGCCAAAAAGACAGCGAACGAGAAGATCGACTACCCCCTCGTCAGCCTTTGCGCCCTGTTTCGGGGCGATTACCTCTGCGCCGCCTTTTCGGGGGTGTGCCCCTTCCCGTTTCGATGCGGTCAGATTGAGGCGGTGCTGAACGACCGCTCGCTTCCCCCCGAAGTTCGGGCGGAAAAAGCCTTGAAGCTGCTGCCAAGTCAACCCCATTCGGACGTGGAAGCCTCCGGCGCATACCGGCTCTTTGTGCTGAAAAACACCCTCACCGCTTTATTGGAGGACTGGGAACATGGTGCGCTATGACGCGAAAACCGTCCTCACGTTAAGCGTGAACGGCGAAAAAAGGAACGTGACCGTCCGCCCCAGCGACCTTTTACTGGACGTGCTGCGGGAGCAGCTGGGCTTGACCGGCGCAAAACCCGGCTGCAAAAACGGGGACTGCGGCACCTGCACCGTCATCGTGGACGGGTGGCCCGCCAAGTCCTGCCTAATGCTCGCCGTTGAAGCCGAAGGGCACGAGATTCTGACCGTGGAAGGGCTGGGTGGGAAGGCGGACGTGCAGCGGTGCTTTGTGGAAGCAAACGCCTTTCAGTGCGGCTACTGCACTCCCGGCTTTTTGATGGTGTGCCACGCCCTGAAACTCTACCACCCCGTTCTGCCGGAGGAACTCGTAATAGAGGAATGGCTGCAGTCCAACCTGTGCAGATGCACCAGTTACAAGGAAATCCGTTCCGCCGTGCGAAAGATGTATGAAACCGCACATCCGGAATAGGAGCCTTCCACAACCCCTCGCCCTTTCGCGAAAAAGGGCGTTTTTCGGCGCTACACGGAGTTTTTTTGCGCAGCA
>JBMNTW010000159.1:0-4514 GCA_050945935.1 Christensenellales bacterium | reverse complement strand
CGCCCTGTTCAGGGCGAAGCATGCTCCGCGGTACCACCTGATTTGAAGCGCAAAAGCAAAAGGCCAGGACGCTCCGTCTCATTCTCCTGTAACGGGGAGTGCCGGCGTTCCCTGGGCAGCTTATCAATCAAGCAGCCTCGAAAACGCGCTCCGGGGCGATGCCCGCTTCCTTTCGCGCCGCCGCGTTCCACCA
Source organism: Christensenellales bacterium (assembly GCA_050945935.1). Lineage (GTDB taxonomy): Bacteria > Bacillota > Clostridia > Christensenellales > CALWSW01 > CALNBC01. The sequence continues at coordinate 4,321 of JBMNTW010000159.1, read as the reverse complement.
AACCGCGGCTCTCTTTAGACGCTTTTTCGGGGCGGGGTCCCCATCATCGCTTTGCAAATTAAACTTGCCATCGGCAGGCGTAAATCCCGAAAAAGCGGGGTTTTTCTGCCGGATGCCGATAATCTTTCCCATTATAAAACGGTTTTTTGCATTTGTAAAGGCGGCAAAGGGGCTTAAAAGAGCAGACGCGGCGGATTTTCGGTCCGCCGCGTTCTTTTAATGGAGCAGAGAAACGCACAACGCATCGAGAACGAGTTCGTGAGCTATGCTTTCAGGTGAGGAAAACCCGCATCGCCTCACAGCATATCAAGGATGCCAAGGCTCAATCCCCCTTTTTCGTCGCTCGGAGGAAAAAGGCACGCCTCGTTTCTTTGCGACGGGTTTGAACGCTTCTCTGCGCTATTAGATTGCCCCCTGTGAAAGGGGATATGATGGAAAATTCTGGAACAATTACCTGCCGCAGGGGCGGTGCCAGACGATGTTCTTTGCGTTAACGCGCATGCGGATGTGGGGAAAACCGGCGTCGTCGTACACGTCGCCTTCCTTTTGAAAACCGAAGGTTTCGTACCAGTCCGAAACGTCCGTCCGGGCGCTGAGTACAATGTCCGCGTCCGGCACGGTATGGGACGCGCGGCCAAGAAGCATCCTTAATACCATATCCCCAAAACCTTTGCCCCGGCTCTCTTTTTTGACGCAGATGCGCCCGATGTGCCATCCTTCGCAATCGGGATACAGCCTTCCGGTGGCGACGGGAGCGTCATTTTCGTCAAAAATCAGAACGTGGGCGGAAATTTCGTCAAACGCGTCCCGCTCTTCTTCCAAAGGAACGCCAAGTTCCTCACAGAACACCTCCGTCCGAAGGGCGAGAACGGTCAAAAAGCCCTCGCCAGTGCCGTCAATCCATTTTCCGCGAATCATTTTTGAATCCTCCTGCGCGTTTCCTTCGCATATGCCGCGACGGGATGGGGAACGCTTATTAGCGTGACATATCTGAAAGGAGCGAACGATATGAGATACAAAAGGTACGGCAAAGGCGTCCTCGTAGCGGCGATGATCGCCGCGCTCATCTTTGCGCTGGCCGCCTGCTACAATGGAAACGTAACGCCTTCGCCCACAGCCACCGGCGGCGGGCCGAACCCCTCCACAGTGCCTCTGCCCACGGGCTCCCCCGGCGGCATCGGGGACGACGATATCTTCGAAGGCGACGACAATCCCCAGACCACCACCGTCCCCTTTAATCCGGATGCCGCTACCGGCTTCAACGCGGGAACCTATACCGGCAAGGGGCAGGGCAGGAACGGCGACGTCACCGTGAAGGTGACATTTTCGGACACCGCCATCGTGAGCGTGGACGTGGTGGACCACAAGGAGACCGAAGGTATCTATGAGCGGGCGGTGGAAGAGGTCTCCCGTGACATTGTGGGCAAGCAGAGGCTGGACGTGGACGTCGTCAGCGGCGCGACCTATACCAGTAACGCCATCATCCAGGCCGTGACCGACTGCGTGCAGCAGGCGGGCGGCGACGTTGCAGCTCTCGGCGGCATGATGAACGGCACAAACGGCACCAACGGCACAAACGGAAACAACGGCGGAAACGGCGGCAACGGCGCGACCATGAGCCCGTCCCCCTCGCCGTAAGGGAGTTTTATCCGGCAAATCAGCTCTGAATCGCAAAGCGGCCTTCGGGCCGCTTTTTGCATAGGCTGAACGAGCAACAACAGGGCGAAGCGAGCGCGTTCAACCCCAACCCTGTGTGTGCGGGTCGCGGTTTACCCGTTCAGATAAGCCTATGCCGGCGCAATGCTGCCGCTTTGCACCTTGAAGCGCACGTTGGCGGGAACGCCCTTGGGCAGGTGCGCGCAGGTCAGAATAGTCTGGTAACCCGAAACGGCGTCCATCAGCCGCTTCTGGCGTCCGGTGTCCAGCTCGCTCAGCACGTCGTCCAGCAGAAGCACCGGCTTTTCGCCGGACATGCTTTCCATGCACGCCGCTTCGGCAAGCTTGATGGACAGCGCCGCGGTGCGCTGCTGCCCCTGGGAGCCGAAGGCGCGAAGGTCCACCCCGTCCACCAGCACGGAAAAATCGTCCCTGTGGGGGCCGCGGGTGGTGAGTTTGCGGCGCATGTCGTCTTCTCTTCCGGCTTCCAGCGCTTCTTTCAGTTCCCTGCCGTAAAGGTCGCCCTTGTAGCGTAAAGCAAGGTCCTCGCTCCCTCCGGCGACGGTCCGGTGCATGGCGGCGGCGGCGGGGGCAATCTGCTCCATGGCTGCCTTTCGGGCGGTGTGCAGGGCGGTGGCGTGCAGGGCGAGCTGCTCCTCCCACACTTCCATCTGGCAGTGGGGTGCCTTGCCGGTATGATAGCTTTCCTTCAACAGCGCGTTGCGCTGGGCAAGCGCCCGCTGGTAGGAAACCAGCGAGTAAAAGTACGCCCGGCTGGTCTGGCATAAAAGAACGTCCAAAAAACGCCGTCTGGCGTTGGGCCCGTCTTTCACGAGGGAAAGCTCCTCCGGCGAGAACAGCACGGCGTTCAAACAGCCCATCAGATCCCCCATACGGGCGATGGGCGCGCCGTCAACGCGGATCTGCTTTCTGCCGTTTCGCATCAGGCGCACTTCAATGCGCCGCTCAAAGCCGCCGCGCAAAACATCCGCCCGGATGTAGGCGGCTTCCATGCCCCGAAGAACGAGCTCGGCGTCGTGGGTGGTTCTGTGGCTCCTGCCCGTGGCGCAAAGGTACACGGCTTCCAGGGCGTTGGTCTTGCCCTGGGCATTGTCGCCAAAAAGCAAAGTAAGGCCCGGATGCGGTGTGAGATCCAGGCCCTCGTAGTTGCGGTAATTCGCGAGTTTCAACCGTGTGACGCGCATGAAAATCCCTTATGCCATGGGCTGCTTTGCCGCCACCAGAATGTAAAACAGCACGCCGGCGACGATCATCGCGCTTCCAAGAATGCAGTACACAACGGTGGTCTTTTTCGGGCCGCCCTTGCCGCGGTTGTCAATCGCGCGCAGGAACTCCGCAAGGCCGAAGAACAAAAAGCAGCCTGAGAAGATGCGGATGGCCAGCCCCTGGGTTTTATAGGTGATGGCTACGGCGATGATGACGGCAACAGAGGCAAACAGGCAAAGATCCCCCAGTGTGCGCAGTGTGGGGCTTTCCCATTCATAAACCTTGCTGGGGTTGCGCTCGTACTTCGGCTTTTGACGGCCGCGGGTTTTTTTCGTCATGGCAGTTTGTGTCCTTTACGTTGATTCAGGAGAAAATCCTGACGGGAAGCACCAGATACAGCCAGGCATCCCCGGAAAGCGGCTTGATGACGCAGGGGGACACGTTGGTGTTCATCTCGAGAACGATCTCGTCCTCGGAAAGCACCTTCAGAACATCCGTCATGTACTTGGCGTTGAAGGCGATTTCCAGCTCGCCGCCGGTGAGGGCGATGGGCACTTCGTCCACCACTTCGCCCATTTCACTGTTGGCGGAAACCGTCAGCACTTCGGGGGCGATGGTAAAGCGCACCAGATTGTTCTTGGAATCCCGCGCCATCAAAGAAGCGCGGTCGATGGCGGCCATCAGCTCCGTCCGGTCCACCCGCACCGTGGTCAGCTTCTCGGTGGGGATGATCTTCTTATACTTCATGTACTCGCCGGACAGCAGCACCGTGGTGATGCGGGTGTGCCCCATGTCAAACAAGGCGGCGGCGGGGGAGAAGGTGACGGTCAGGTCTCCTTCGTCAAACAGAATGCGCTCGATGGCGGAAAGGGCGGCGGCGGGGATGATGGCGGTCATGTCCGCCTCAAACAGCACCGGCTCCTTGCGCAGAGCCAGACGGTAACCGTCCAGCCCCACCATGGTCATGATGCCTTCCTCCACTTCCATCAGTCCGCCGGTGAGCACCGGGCGCGTTTCGTCGGAGGAGACGGCAAACAGCGTCTGGGCGATCATGGAGCGAAGGGACTTTTGCGGCAGGGTGAAGGAACCCTTGGGCAGAATGGGCGGAAGCTCGGGGAACTCGTCCGCGGAGAAGCCCTGCATGCTTGTTTTGGACTTGCCGCTCTTGATGGAAACGGCGTGCTGCCTTCCTTCAATCAGGGCAAGCTCCACCTCTCCTTCGGGCAGACGGCGAATCACTTCGTGCAGAAGCTTTCCGGGCAGGACGATCACGCCGGGGGCGGCAACCTCCGCCGGAACGAAGCATTCAATCTGGAGCGCGGTGTTGGTGGCGAGCAGGCGCAGGCGGGAAAGTTCCACATTGGCCTCCACCAGAATGCCTTCCAGAATGGGGGAAGCGGCTCTCGCGGGCAGCGCACGGGACACCGTGGCGATGGCC
>JBMNTW010000158.1:0-4554 GCA_050945935.1 Christensenellales bacterium | reverse complement strand
CGCCGGGCGAAAACATCATCGTCGAAGACTATGAATTCGACATTTTAGAGCCCGACGTCGAGGAGCCGGAGGAGGAAAGATTCCAGCGGTTTGTGGTGTCCGTACGGGCGGAAGGAGAAAAGGGGGAATGTGCCAGGGCTTTTGCGGAATTGCTTTTTGAGATGACCAACACCGCCGAGTGAAACGTCAGGTTGTTGTGTTCATCCGCGTGAACTGCTAAAATAGAGATAGATTTTACGATTTCGGGAGGATCACCATGGATGTTACGCCTGTTGTCAACGCGCTGAAGGGGAGCGAAGTCCTCACGGGCGTTCCCATGAGCAGGCATACGTCCTTCCGCCTGGGCGGACCGGCGGACGCGATGCTTCTTCCCAACTCCACGGAAGAAATCCTGCGTGCCCTCGCCGTGTGCAAGGAAGCCGGCGTACCCTTCACCGTCATCGGGAACGGCACCAACCTCGTGGTGAAAGACGGCGGCATACGCGGACTGGTGATTAAAATCGGGCAGGGCATGAGCCGCATTTCCTTTGACGGGAATCGGGCAACCGCCCAGGCTGGTGCCAGGCTGATGACCCTTGCTTCCGTATCCATCAACGAAAAAAAGCTTGCAGGACTCGCCTTTGCTGGCGGCATCCCCGGAAGCGTCGGCGGCGCGGTGATGATGAACGCCGGCGCGTATGATTCTGAAATCAAGGACGTGGTGCGGAAAGTCCGCTATGTGGACCCTGTGCAATTGAAGCTCTGCGAACGGGAAATCGCGGAGGGCGATTTTTGGTACCGCGGCAGTGTTTTCATGGAACAGGGATACGTGGTGGTCGAAGCCGAGTTTGCGCTCTCGCCGGACGACGGCACCGAAAAGCAGAAGCTGGAAGATTACCTCGCAAGGCGCAAAAAGAAGCAGCCCCTCACTATGCCCAGCGCGGGCAGCGTGTTCAAAAGGCCCCAGGGGCATTACGCCGGCGCGCTGATCGAGCAGGCGGGGCTGAAGGGTGTTTCCGTCGGCGGAGCGCAGGTTTCAACACTGCATGCCGGCTTCATTGTGAACACGGGCAACGCCACCGCGAAAGACGTTATCAGCCTCATTGAGCTCATTCAAAAGCGCGTTTATGCGCAGTCCGGCGTGATGCTTTGTCCCGAGGTTAGAATCATAGGGGAGGAGCAGTAATGGAACTGATCGTCATCACAGGCATGAGCGGCGCGGGCAAGAGCCACGCGCTCAAAAAGCTTGAAGATATGGGCTATTACTGCGTAGACAACTTCCCGCTGGCGCTGATGTCCGCCTTTGTGGACATGGCAACGGAAAAGAGCGTGGAACGCGCCGCCATGTGCATCGACTGCAGGGACAGTTCCGCCATCGGCGGCCTTTGGGATGCGGTTTCATCCCTTCGCACAAAAGGTGTTGACGCGCGTCTTTTATTTTTAGACGCGCGGGACGATGTGCTGGTGCGCAGATACAGCGAAACACGCCGCGCCCACCCCATGGCAGGGGATGGTCCGGTGACGGACGGCATCCGAAAAGAGCGGGAGCTGCTTGCGCCACTGGTGGAGCGGGCGAATCATTTTATCGACACCAGCGATTTCAAGCCCGCCCAGTTGGGTGCCGCGATAGACGGCATCACCCGTTCGGGCGCCGAGCGCACCGGCGTTATCGTGCAGTCCTTCGGATTCAAACGGGGCATCCCGCCGGAGAGCGACATGATGTTCGATGTGCGCTTCATTCCAAACCCGTTCTGGATTGAAAGTTTGCGCCCTCTTTCGGGATTGGACAAACCCGTGATTCAGTACGTGTTGGGGTTTGACGAGGTGCTGGACTTCGTTTCGGACGTTTCCGGCCTCATCGCGCGTATTCTTCCCTGCTATGCCCGGGAAGGCAAGCACAGGCTGACGGTCTCCGTCGGCTGCACCGGCGGAAGGCACCGCTCGGTGTGCGTGGCGACGGCATTGGCGGATATGCTTAAAAAAGAAGGTGTTTCGGTCACGCTGACCCACAGGGATATCGACAACGACCTGCAGGGGAGGTAAAAGGTGTCCTTTTCTTCTCGCACCAAGCTGGAGCTTGCCAGCGAGCGCATCAAGGGCGATTGCTGCAAACTCGCAGCCCTTTCCGCGCTGATGCGTATGTCCGGCTCACTGCAGCTGATGGGCGGCGGCAGGCGCAGATTGCGCATCACCATGGAAAGTTACGCCGTTGCCCGGTGGACGATTCGCCTGGCAAAGGGGCTTTTTCCTCTGGAATCTGAGATTCTGATTCGCGAACGCAAGCGGCTGGGCAAGAACCGAAGCTTTGCCATCGTGCTTTTTGGCGACGCATTAGAACAGGCTCTTCTGGAAACCGGCTTTTTAAAGCAAACGGAGGACGGCTATTCCTTAGGCGGTTCGATTCCGGAGCGGATTCTCGAAAATCACTGCTGCAAGCGCGCGTTTATGCGTGGCGCTTTCCTTGGGGGCGGGTCTATCAGCAATCCCGAAAAGGGGTACCATCTGGAGTTCGTGGTGGCGTCCGAGCCCTTTGCCAAAGAGCTTTGCGATTTGCTCAACTGGTACGCTTTGAAGGCCAAAATGATATCCAGAAAGGGCTCCTTTGTGGTATACTTGAAAGAAAGTGAAAAGATTACGGAGTTCCTTGCTTTAATCGGCGCCAACGGCGCTTTGCTGGATTTGGAAAACGTTCGAACCGAAAAGGATTTCACCAACAACCTCAACAGAAAATTCAACTGCGAAACCGCGAACATCAGAAAGTCAGTCGAGGCTGCCATCCGGCAGAATGAAATGATCCGTTACCTGCTGGATAACGGCGCTTTTTCGAAGCTTTCTCCGGAGCTTCGCGCCATTGCAGAACTCCGGATCGACAATCCTGAACTTTCCCTGGCGGAACTGGGAAATCTGATGGACCCGCCCCTGGGCAAGTCCGGCGTGAACCACAGGCTTCGCAAACTGGAGGAAATCGCCCTTTCCATCAAACATCAAAAGGGGGACGCATAATGGCCATCCACAAAACCGTCAAAATCAAAAGCCCCGAAGGCCTGAAGGCCCGTCCGGCGGCGCTTTTCGTGGCCGCCGCAAGTCGTTTTTCCTCTCAGATACTCGTCGAGGTGGGCAACAAGAAAATCAACGCCAAGTCCATCATGGGTGTTTTGTCACTGGGTGTTTCCGAGGGGGACGAAGTTCACATTTTCGCCAGCGGTCAGGACGAGGAGCAGGCGGTGGAAGCCTTGAGCGCCATGCTTCAGGGTTAGTGTTTCAACGGAGTTTTACTGTATTATGAGTGATTTTGTTCATCTGCACGTCCACAGCGAGTTCAGCCTGCTGGACGGCGCTGCGCGCATTAAGGACCTTGCAAAGCGCGCGGCTGAGCTTGGATTTAAAGCCCTTGCGCTCACCGACCACGGCGTCATGTACGGCGTCGTGGCTTTTTATCAGGCTTGCAAGGACAATGGCATTAAGCCCATCATCGGCATGGAGGCCTACGTCGCCCCCCGAGACATGCGTGACAAGCAGGGCAAGGCGGACAGGGAGTACGCCCATCTCATCCTGCTGGCGAAAAACGAAACGGGGTACAGGAACCTCTGCGTACTTAGTTCCATGGCCTTCACCGAAGGGTTTTACTACAAACCCCGCATCGATTACGATACCCTCGAAAAGTACTCGGAAGGGCTGATCTGCTCCTCCGCATGTCTTGCGGGCGACATTCCGCAGCTTCTGCTTGCGAACAGGTACGAAGACGCGAAGGCCCTTGCCCTGCGCCTGAAGGGCATCTTCGGCGAGGATTTTTACATTGAGCTTCAGGACCACGGCATTGTGGAACAGCGGCAGATCATGCCGGACCTTTTGCGCCTGTGCCGCGAAACGGGCATTGCGCCCATCGCCACGAACGACGTACACTACGTCAACGCAGAGGACGCCGAGGCCCAGGACGCGCTGATGTGCGTCCAGATGATGCGCTATGTGGACGAAGAAGACCGCATGCGCATGGAAGGGAACTACTTTTACTTAAAGTCTGCCGAAGAAATGGCGGAAATCTTCGCTTTCTGCCCGGAAGCCCTTGAAAACACCGGCAAAATCGCAGAAAAGTGCAACGTCGAGTTCCAGTTCGGCTACACGATTCTGCCCCATTACGACGTTCCCGAAGGCATATCCAACACCGACTACCTTCGCCGCCTGTGCGAGCAGGGAATGGCGAAAAAATGCCCGAACTGCACGCCGGAGTATAAGGAGAGGCTGGATTACGAGCTTTCGGTCATCAACAGCATGGGGTACACGGACTATTACCTCATCGTCTGGGACTTTATCAACTTTGCGAAGAGCAGAGGCATCGCCGTAGGCCCGGGAAGGGGCAGCGGCGCGGGTTCCCTTGCGGCTTATGTTCTGGACATTACCGACGTGGACCCCATTAAATACAACCTGCTGTTCGAACGCTTCTTAAACCCCGAGCGCATCAGCATGCCGGACTTTGACGTGGACTTCTGCATCGAGCGCCGGCAGGAAGTAATCGACTACCTTTCCGAAAAGTACGGGGCGGACCACGTCGCCCAGATCATCACCTTCAACACCCTG
>JBMNTW010000157.1:0-4583 GCA_050945935.1 Christensenellales bacterium | reverse complement strand
TGCGCGGTGAAGGGAGACTTGCCGTCTTCCGGGTCGATCATCTGCTCGGAGTTGCCGTGGTCGGCGGTGATGATGGCGCAGCCGCCCACTTTTCGGATGGCTTCCACCACCTTGGCGGTGCATTCGTCCACCGCGTGGATGGCGGCGGTGGCGGCTTCCATCACGCCGGTGTGGCCCACCATGTCCGGATTGGCGAAGTTAAGTATCATCACGTCGTACTTGCCGGACTCGATGCGCTGTACCGCTTCTTCCGCCACAAGGTACGCGCTCATCTCGGGCTGAAGGTCATAGGTGGCAACCTTCGGGGACGGGATGAGGCAGCGGTCCTCGCCGGGGTTGGGGGCTTCCACGCCGCCGTTGAAGAAGAACGTCACATGGGCGTACTTCTCGGTTTCGGCGATGCGAAGCTGGGTCTTGCCGTGGGCGGCAAGGTACTGGCCAAAGGTATTGTCCAGACTCTGGGGCTTGTAGGCAACGTGCACGCCGGGGAATTCCAGGAAGCGCACATCGTACTGGGTCAGGCACACATAATGCAGCGGGAAGTAGCCGTTTTTGCGCTCGAAGCCGGTGAAATCGGGGTCGATGTACGCGCGGCTGATTTCCCTGGCGCGGTCGGGACGGAAGTTGTAGAAAATCACGCTGTCGTTCGGGCCGACGGTGGCGACGGGTCTGCCGTTTTCGGTGATGACGCAGGGGACGACGAACTCGTCCGTCACGCCGTTGTCATAAGAGCGCTGCATGGCTTCCACGGGGTCGGTTTCCATCACGCCTTCGCCATAGGTCATGGCGGCGTAAGCCTTTTCCACGCGCTCGAAGCGATTGTCCCTGTCCATGGCGTAGTAGCGGCCCATGACAGTGGCGATCTTGCCGAAGTTCAGCTCCTGCATCTTCTTCTGCAGGTCTTCTATGTAGCCCTTGCCGGAATGGGGCGGAACGTCCCTGCCGTCCATGAAGCAGTGAACGTACGCCTGATCCAGACCCTGCTTCTTGGCAAGCTCTAAAAAGGCATACAGATGCTCGATGTGGCTGTGCACGCCGCCGTCCGAGCAGAGGCCGAAAAAGTGCAGCTTGGAGTTGTGCTTCTTCACATTTTCAATCGCCGCGAGGAACTCGGGCTTTTCGAAAAAGTCGCCGTCTTCGATGGACTTGGTGACGCGGGTGAAGTCCTGATACACGATGCGGCCCGCGCCGATGTTCAAGTGCCCCACTTCCGAGTTGCCCATCTGCCCACGAGGCAGACCCACGTCCATGCCGGAGGCGGCGATGGTGGTGCAGGGGAACTGTTCGGCCAGAGCCTTAATGTGTTTCGCGCCATCGGCCTTGATGGCGTTGCCGACTTCGGAATCGCGGATGCCGAAGCCGTCCAGAATGATCAATGCAGTAATGGGTTTTGTCATATGCTCACCTGTAGTTGTTCTTAAACTTTTGAGGGGACCGGCTTCCTGACCGGTCCCCGTTGTGCATCCTTAGTATTTGACCACCTTTGCGAAATCTTCCGGCTTGAGGGAAGCTCCTCCGATGAGGCCGCCGTCAATCTGGTCCATGGACATCAGCTCGGCGGCGTTCTTGGCGTTCATGGAGCCGCCGTACTGGATGCGGATGGCTTCCGCCGCTTCCGCGCCGAAAATCTTCTCAACGGTTTTGCGCACCACGCCGATGGTGGCGTTGGCTTCTTCCTTGGTGGCGGTCTTGCCGGTGCCGATGGCCCAGATGGGCTCATAGGCGATGACGACCTTCTTCACCTGCTCGGCGGAAAGGCCCTTCAGGCCCGCTTCCACCTGACCGGAGACGAATTCGTCCGTAATGCCGGCTTCGCGCTGTTCCAGCGTCTCGCCGCAGCACATGATGGGAACAAGGCCCTTTTCAAGCGCCATGGTGACCTTCTTGTTGACGGTTTCGTCCGTCTCGGCAAAGTACTGACGGCGCTCGCTGTGGCCGATGATAACATATTCCACGCCGAGTTCCTTGAGCATGTCCGCGGAAATCTCGCCGGTGTAGGCGCCTTTTTCGGCAAAGTGCATGTTCTGGGCACCGAGGTGGATGTTGCTGCCCTTCAGAGCTTCGCCCACGGCAACAAGGTCCACAAAGGGCGGGCAGACGACAACGTCGCAGGCCGCATCCGCCACAAGGGGCTTCAGCGCGGTCACGAGTTCCACACCCTGGCTGGGGGTCATGTTCATTTTCCAGTTGCCTGCGATAATCGGTTTACGCATGATGCTGTCCTCCTATGTTCAGGTTTGATCAGCGGAAGAAAATCCTCCGGTACCCGTTTACTTGTTGTTGATGGCAGCCACGCCGGGCAGTTCCTTGCCTTCGAGGAACTCGAGGGAAGCGCCGCCGCCGGTGGAAATGTGGGTCACCTTCTTGGCAAAGCCCAGCTTCTTGATGGCGGAAGCGGAATCGCCGCCGCCGATGATGGTGGTACCGTCGCACTCGGCGCAGGCCTGAGCCACGGCGCGGGTGCCGGCGGCGAAGGCTTCCATCTCGAACACGCCCATGGGTCCGTTCCACACAACCGTCTTCGCCTTTTTGACTTCCTCCGCGTACAAAGCGGCGGTCTTTTCGCCGATATCCAGCGCCATCCAGCCTTCGGGAATGGCGTCAATGTCCACAGTCTTATAATTCGCATCCGCGGCAAAAGCATCCGCCACAACCACGTCCACGGGAAGCAGCATCTTCACGCCGCGCTCCTCGGCTTCCTTCACCAGCTCGTTGGCAAGGTTCAAAGACTCTTCGTCCACCAAAGACTTGCCCACTTCGTGACCGGCGGCCTTGATGAAGGTGTTCGCCATGCCGCCGCCGATGACCAGGCAGTCGCACTTGGAAAGAAGGTTCTTGATGACGCCGATCTTGTCAGACACTTTCGCGCCGCCAAGGATGGCAACGAAGGGACGGACGGGGTTTTCCACCGCGTCGCCCATGACTTCGAGTTCCTTCTGCATCAGAAGGCCGGCAACAGCGGGAATGTACGCCGCCACGCCCACGGTGGATGCATGGGCGCGATGGCTGGTGCCGAAAGCGTCCAGCACGAAAATATCCGCCAAATCAGCGAGCTTCTTCGCGAATTCCGGGTCGTTATCGGTCTCTTCCTTGTGGAAGCGCACGTTTTCCAGAAGAACGATCTCGCCGTCCTTCATGGCTTCCACGGCGGCTTTGGCGGAATCGCCCACGCAGTCAGAAGCGAATGCCACCTTCACGTCCGGCAGCAGCTTCTGCAGGTGCTTTGCCACGGGTTCTAAAGAGAAAGCCGGGTCTACCTTGCCCTTCGGGCGGCCGAAGTGGGAGCACAGGATGACCTTTGCGCCGCGCTCCAGAAGGAGATTGATGGTGGGCAGCGCCGCAACGATGCGCTTGTCGTCTGTGATGTTCTTTTCGGCGTCTACGGGGACGTTGAAGTCTTCACGGACGAGAACCCTTCTGCCCTGAACGTTTACGTCATCGATCGTCTTCTTGTTCATCAGTGAACCTCCGAATATCTACTAATATATAATCGTGAGATTTGGTTAGAAGGGATAGTGCACCGTTCCAACTCCAGCTCTCCGGAATAGGGCATACCCTTGCCTCCTATATTTTAGCACAACCGTGGTCAAGATAAAAGCATTATTACGCGCATTTGTCAATATTTTGTCATCCTCTGGCGGCGCAGATTAGCCGGTTTTCAGGTGTTTGCCAGATATCCTTCTTTGGGGTATAATCTAGCAATAACAAATGCACGACCTTTGGTCTTAACCTTGCAGCTATGGAGGTCATCATGACCCGTCGATACCGCCTGATAACGGCCGCCCTTGCCCTTTTGCTCGCCGTGGGCCTTTGCGCCTGCGCGTCCGGCAACGCGGTTCAGCCTTCCCCTGCGCCTGTTTCGCAGGAGCAGGAGAACGCATCCCCTTCCATCGGGGATGACGAAAACGAGCCCGCCGCCACGCCGCAGCAGCCGGCGTTGCCTTCTTCGGCGGAAGCCACCGTCACCCAGGTGGCGGCGCAGTATTTTGCGAACATCCAGAACAGCGCAAACCTGTACGCCGCCGTGGAGTTCAAAAACGAGTCGTCCGTCAACGCCGTGGTTTCCTCGGTGTCTGTGACCTTTAAGGTGGACGGTAAAACCGTGGAGCAGACCTTCACGCCGCCCTGCGCGGATTGTGACGTCATCGCCCCCGGGGCGGTTTCCACCGTCGCAGGATGGTTCAGTTTCTCCGGCAGCGCGCCGAAAGACGCCGTTACCGCCACAGCACAAGTGAGCTTAAAGCCCGTTCCCCTGCCCCAGCAGAAACCTCTGGACGTTTCCAATCTGATGATCGTGCAGAACTACCCCAGCTTCGCCACCGTTTCCGGCAGGGTGGAGAACACATCGGAAGAAACGGACTACGACCTGACGATGGTCTACCTGAACTTTTACGACGCAGAAGGCACCCTGCTGGGCGTGCAGTTCTTCACCAAGGACCTGACGGTCAACGCAGGGGACGCGCGGGACTTTGTGTATCACCTGCGCTGCCTGCCCATCGAAGGACTGACGGAAAACACCGCCGAAATCACCGCTCGTGGCATGGGCATCAACTGAGGATGCGTTCCTTCATCTTAAATAAGCA
>JBMNTW010000156.1:0-4637 GCA_050945935.1 Christensenellales bacterium | reverse complement strand
CCAGTTGAGGCGCACAAAACCGTCCTGCAATACTCTTGGCAGCGACGTGGCGGGAATGAGGGTGATGCGGTCGTCGCAGCGCACGCCGTTCAGCACGGACATATAGCTTCCAAGGAACAGGGACGATCTGCTTTCGACGCCGTTTTTCTTCATGCGGGCGATGAACTCGGCGCAAAAGGAGCATTCGCCGTAGGTGTAGACGAAGTCTTTTCCGTTCAGGTCGCCGTAGTTCACCGAAGGCTTACCCGCAAGGGGATTTTTCGGCGTGGTCACCAGACAGACTTCCTCGCGGTAAAAGGGAACCACCTGCATCCCTTCGGGCTTGAGGATGTTCATGTCATGCACGAAGCCGATGTCCGTCTCGTCCCGGGCGATCATTTCGGGGATTTCGCTGCAGCAGATCATTTCCACGGTGGCGCGCACATCGGCGTTTACCTTGAAAAAGTCCAAAAGCATGTCCGAAAAGCTGTATCCCACCAGCGGTTCGCCGCCGGCGACGCGGATGGACTTGCCCTGCTCGGGATCCAGGTCATGGATCATTTCATCGTAGTCCTTGAGCATCTGCTCCGCGTGGGGCAGAAACTTTCTGCCGTCCTTGGTGAGCTCGATGCGCGTTCCCCGCCGTTCCGTCAGCTTCACGTTGAGTTCTTCTTCTAAAACGCGGATCTGCTTCGCCAGCGTGGACGGAGCATAGTTCAAAATCTCCGATGCCCGTTGATAGCTGCGCTCCTTGGCCAATGTGACGAAAGTGATGAGCTGTTTGGTCTCCATTAAATCCTCTTCCTCCGCACGAAATAACGTCAGTAAGGGCGGTTATTTGATGCGCTTGCGGCACATATTTGGGGTGAACATGCCGGTTACAATCGCTGTACGCGGCGCGATTGTTTTTATTATAACAAAATTCGTACAAATTGCCTATATCAAAAAAGCAATAAAAAAACCGGGGGACATTGCGTCCCCCGGCAGCGGTTCGCCAAACCTTGTTCAGGAGGGGTTTGTCGAATCTTCTCGGTGGTTTTTTGGTTTTGCTTACTCAGCAGCGATGGTTTCGCCGGCCTGCCTGCCGTAGACCACAGTGTCGACCACCGCGTTGCCGCCCAGGCGGTTGCCGCCGTGGATGCCGCCGGTGATTTCGCCCGCAGCCACAAGGCCGGGGATGGGATTGCCGTTGGTGTCGAGCACATGGCAGGCATCGTCCACAGTCACGCCGCCCATGGTGTGGTGGACGCAGGCCTGACGGGGGGTTGCGACGAAGGGTCCCTTCTCCAGCTTGACGGAGAACAGGGTGCGGCCGAACTTCTCGTCCTTGCCGGCTTCGACGCAGGCGTTGTACTCGTCGATGGTGTTCTGAAGGGTCGCGGGATCCATGCCGAGCTTGGTGGCGAGTTCTTCCACGGTATCGCCGATGACGATATAGCCGTTTTCTTCAAGATACTGGAAGGTGAAGCCGTCAGCGGAGATGGCCTTTGCAATGTCCACATAGTCGCCGTCGCCGGATTCGATGAAGTAGAACATCTGGTCGGGCTGCTGGAGCACCGCGAGGCAGATCTGGTCGCGGCGGCCGTCCTCACGCACGAAGCGCTCGCCGTTCTTGTTCACGAAGATTTCCTGGTCGGTGCCGTTGACGACGCGGGGCGGGTACTTGGTCAGACCGCCGTCCTTGACGTTGCCGAGGTACAGAAGCTGAATCTGGTCCATATCCGTCAGGGAAGCGCCCACCTCGAGGGCCATGTTGATGCCGTCGCCCTGGGAGCAGGAGAAGCGGTTGGTGGTGGGAACCTTGCTCAAATCGCTCCACTTGCCGGAGGTGTTGTACTGGGAGACCATCTTGGAGTTGGCGGAGAAGCCGCCGGTGGCCAGCACCACGCCCTTGTTGGCGGCGTAGGTCACTTCGTTGCCGTTCTTGTCCACACAGACCACACCGGAAACCCTGCCGTTGTTCATGACGAGGCTCTTGGCAGTGGTGTTGGTGAACAGCTTGATGCGATCGTTGTCGCGAATGTTTTCCACATAGGTGCTGATGAAGCCCGTGCCCATCTGCATGGTGGAGGTATGGGTGCGCTGCCACAGGGAGCCGGCACCCTGGCTGATGTGGGCATCGAAGCCCATGCCGAGTTGCTTGATCCATTCGTAACCCGCGGCGGAGTCGTAGCAGAGCTTCTTGACCAGGTCAAGGTCTGCCACCTTGTCGCCGTTGATCCAGGTCTGCAGGGCGAACCATTCCTTGCTGTCGAACAAATCGGTGCGGCCTGCTGCCTTGTAGGCATCCCACTGGGCCTTGACTTCCGCCTGCAGCGCGGCATGCTCGTCGCTGACGGGAGCTTCAGAAAGCGCCGCTTCGATGGTGTTCTTCACAGCGTCGGTCATGGTCACCTGGCTCTGCAGGTCTTCGTCCGGGCAGTTGTAAATCGCGCCGCAGACGAGGGTGTCGCCGCCGACAGCGCCGTTCTTCTCGACGATGATGACGGAAGCGCCCTTCTGGGCAGCCGCCACGGCAGCCGCAAGGCCTGCGCCGCCGCCGCCAACCACGATGACGTCCGCCTGGTCATTCACAGGGGCAGCCGGAGCAGCAGCGGCTTCGGTCTTCCATTCGTCGATGTTCGCGCCGGCCTGGGTCAGGCAGTCGGTCACGGCGTTAATAATCGCGTAGCTGGTGATGGTGGCGCCGGTCACAGCGTCCACCTTGACGCTCTGGTTGGCGACAATCTTTTCGGGAATCGCCAGCACGGGGATTTCACCCGCTTCCGCCAGAACGTTGCCGCTGGCATCGGTCAGCGGGCTGCCGATTCCGGGGGTTTCGAGGTTTTCGGTGACGACGACGGAGGAAATCGCGTCCTCGGTGACCACGACTTCGACGGTCACATCGCCGTTCATGCCCTGCTTGGAAGCGGTGTACGTTCCAGCCTTCAGGGCCGTTTTGCCTTGGGGTTCATTGCCTTCCACCGGTGCGGGGGTGGCTGCGACATCGGGCGTTGGAACCTCTCCTTCGTTCGCCGTGCCGGCGCAGGCCGCAAGGCCCATCAGCAGCGCGAGAGCGAGTACCAGAGCAATTGCCTTTTTCATTTCCTTCTCTCCTTCTGATGTTTCATCTCGAAGATGCAGCTGGTTGTTGGACTTTATGTCTGCTCCTCCAACCCGCTGCATCATCAGCGTAGCACATATTGTTTGAGAAATATCATACTTTTAGTGTGGCTAAGCCGCACTTTTTTTCAAGATTGAAAAGGCATAAAGAAAACGCGGCATGTTCTGCCGCGTTTTTCATTCCGGTAACCGTGGGTGCTGCCTTTCATCAAACCGGAAGGGGTTTTGCACCGCTTTTCTGCCGCAAAGGGCTGCTGCCATTTTGAACATCGCCCTGGCGTGGATCCTGTCGTGCCAGACGAACCTTCGCATCACCTTGCGCAAGGACCACTGCTCGCCGTAACTGCCGTCATGCACCCTGTTCGCAAGAAAATCCGGCGTATCTTCAAGCTTAGCGAAGCCCTGCTGCCGGCAGGAGGGAATGTCCGGCCCGTTTTTTGCTTTCACGCCGATTTCGCCGAAGTAATAGCTGTTTACGTTCATGGTATGAAGGTACATTTCCTCTGCCGTAACCGGCACGTCTCCATAAAAGGTTTTTCTGGGTGAAAGCGTGGTTCCCGTTTTGTTGGGAATCGAGTCAAACAGCGCTTGAAAGTCCGTAGCGGACTTCAGCGCAAGGGCTTTCAGCTTTTCGTACTCCGCAAGTTGCAGGGGCTGGGTTTCCGAATGGAAAATCACGTCCGAATCCGCGTCGCAAACTTTCAAATTGCTCAGCTTTTCCTGAACGATTTCCACTTCAACGGGTTCGCAAAACTCCCCTTCCCTGCCCAGCCAGCGAAGGTAGCTTCGGATTTCCGCCGGGAACTTGGCAAGCGCCTCCTCTTTGGTCCTTCCGCGAACGAATGCGCCGATGAAGTTCGCCGCGTAAATCAAATACCCTTCCGCATTGTACTCCATAACCGCGTGAATCTTCACCGCACTCCTCCTTTTTGAACGGGGAACGCCCCTGCCTGTTCGGCAGGGGCGCAAGCTTACAGTCGGATTACTTGCCGACGTACGCGGCAGCGTTGGTGCCCGCAGCGCGGCCGAAGGTGATGGCCAGGCTGTTGGAGGAACCGGAAGCGGGATACTCGACGTAATAGAACTCGCCGTTCGCCACTTCACCTGCGGCATACAGGCCGGGGATGGGGTTGCCCTGCTTGTTCAGCACTTCGGCCTTGGTGTTGGTCTTCAGACCGCCCATGGAGCCGATGGTGGTGGGACGCACTTCGACGAGATAGAAGGGCGCGATGGCGATGCCCGCCTGGGCCGCGGCGTCTGCCAGCTTGGCAGCGTCCATACCCGCGGCAGCAGCCAGATCTTCGATAGTGTCAGCCTTGAAGCCGCGCTTCAGAGCAAGGGCAGCTTCGCCGCTGGCGTTGGTGCCGTCCTGCGAGCCGGCGGCATCCATCAGGCCGTAAACCAGGCTTTCGCCGCTCTTCTTGATCAGGGTGTGGGAGATGGGGTAGTCAATGTGCAGACCGAGGAAGGTGCCGTCCTTCTTCACGAAGCACTTGGAGGCAAACGCCAGAGAGTTCTGGCCGCTGTTGGACAGGGTGGCTTCCACGCAGATGAAG
>JBMNTW010000155.1:0-4641 GCA_050945935.1 Christensenellales bacterium | reverse complement strand
CTCTCACAGCAGTGCTATACGATGCTTTCTAGCATTACGATTTTTCGGCATGGTGTTCGATCCGCCTGCATGCGAGACGACGGCCAGATAGACAAGTACGAACAGAAGGTGCTCTCTAAAATTGAAAAGGATCTGGCTGCTCTTGAACGCACGCTGCAGGAAGTGGTTAAGTAGCGGTTATACGTAACGGGCGCCTTCCAAAACGGAAGGCGCTTTTTTATGCATTTGCTTAACATCCGCGAACGCCGAAAAAGCAAGGTATGACCGCGGTTATGAGCTTTTGAAGGCAACACACGATTTGACTTCATCGCACACTTGGTGCTACAATTGACGAATCGCGCAGTATGTGCGAACTATTAAAACAAGGAGGTCGTCTTACATGGAACGCAGTTTCGCAATGGAAATCCTCGACATTCTGGCACAGGATGCCCGTACCCCTGCGGCAATCATCGCCCAGATGCTTAATACGAGCGAGGAGGCCGTGAAGGCAGAAATCAAGCGCATGGAAGACGAAAAGATCCTCCTGCGCTATACCACCATTATCGACGAGGAAAAGACCGAGTCCGAGTCCACCATCCACGCCCTGATCGAGGTTAAGGTAACGCCCCAGTACCGTCAGGGCTACGACGCGATTGCGGAGCAGATTTCCCGCTATCCCGAAGTTCGCGCCTGCTACCTCATGAGCGGCTCTTACGACTTTATGGTACTGGTGGACGGGCCGAATCTGCGCAGCGTTTCCCAGTTCGTTACCGAAAAGCTTTCCGTCCTCAATGGCGTGGTCAGCACCGGCACCCATTTTGTGCTGCGCAAGTACAAGGACAACCACGTTGTAATGCCCAACGGCAAGGACGATTACAGGCAGGTGGTGACACCGTGAATTACGACCGCATCATGAACCCGACGGTGGTGGACATTCCGCCGTCCGGCATCCGCCGCTTTTTCGACATTGCCGCCGAAATGAAGGACTGCATCAGTCTGGGCGTGGGCGAGCCGGATTTCGTGACCCCGTGGAACATCCGCGAGTCGGGCATCAAGTCCTTAAAGGACGGCATTACATGCTACACTTCCAATTCCGGTTTGCTGGAGCTGCGCAAGCTCTGCTGCCGGTATTATCATGAGCGCTTCGGCGTGGAGTACGCCCCCGAGCAGTGCATCATGACCGTGGGCGCCAGCGAAGGCATCGACCTCGCCATGCGCGTGCTGGTCACGCCGGGGGACGAGGTGCTGGTTCCCGAACCGTCCTACGTTTCCTATATGCCCTGCGTGCGCCTGTCCGGCGGCGTAGCCGTTCCCATCCGCGCCACTGCGGATAACGGCTTCAAGCTGACCGCCGAGACCATACGCGCCGCCATCACCCCCCGCACAAAAGCCTTAATCCTCCCCTTCCCCAACAACCCCACCGGCGGCATCATGACCCGGGAGGAACTCGTCGAAATGTCCAAAGCCCTTGAGGGGACGGACATCATCGTGATTTCGGACGAGATTTACGCGGAACTGACCTATAAGGGCACCCACTGCGCCTTCGCGTCCGTTCCCGGCATGTTCGAGCGCACCATCACCATCAACGGCTTTTCCAAAGCCTTTGCCATGACGGGATGGCGACTGGGCTATGTGATGGCGCCTGCGCCCCTTCTGACGCAGATGCTCAAAATCCACCAGTTCACCATGCTCTGCGCCTCCACCACCAGCCAGATGGCAGCGGTTGAAGCGCTCAGCCACGGGTTTGAGACGGACTTTGCGGACGTTCGCGCCATGCGAAGGGAGTACAACCGCAGAAGGAACTTCGTCGTCCGCCAGTTTAACGACATGGGGCTCACCTGCTTCGAACCCCTCGGCGCCTTTTACGCCTTCCCAAGCATCGAAAAGACCGGACTGGATTCCGAGACCTTCTGCACACGCCTGTTGATGGAAAAGCGGGTGGCGGTGGTTCCCGGAACGGCGTTCGGCCCTTCGGGCGAGGGCTTCGTGCGCGCCACCTACGCCACTTCGATGGAAAAGCTCATCGAAGCCTGCAGGCGCATTAAGGAGTTCATGGAGTCCCTCACATAAATCTCATTGAAGCAAAACACCTCGCAAGAGTATGACTTGCGGGGTGTTTCTTTTTGCACATTTCAGCTAAAAGCAAAAACGGGCAGCGAGTGCCCGTTTTCATTTGCAAACCAGTTGGCCAGATGAGGTTTACTTGCGCAGACCCAATTCCGCCATAAGGGCGCGGTAACGCTCGATATCCCTCTCCTTGAGGTAGTTCAGAAGGCCGCGACGCTGGCCGACCATCTTCAGAAGGCCGCGACGGGAGTGATGGTCCTTCTTGTGTTCCTTGAGGTGCTCGTTCAGGTGGTTGATGCGGTAGGTCAGCAGAGCGATCTGCACCTCGGGAGAACCGGTGTCCCCCTCATGGGTGGCAAACTTGGCGATGATTTCAGACTTGTTCATAATGGTGTTCCTCCTTGTTGATGAATCTCCGCATGCCTCGTATGACGTCGGAGCGTCGCCAAACGAAGCGATGGGATGGTTTCTTCGGCTGATGGATTCAGCCTGCATATCATACCACAGCCGCAACCGTTTGTAAACGGCAGACAGGCTATTTCGCGCGGTAGGCTGCGAGGGCATTTCTGGTTGCGAGTACGTCCTTTCCAATCTGCTCGGACAGCGCTTCCCGGCTTGAGAACGCGCACTCCGGGCGGATGAACTCGATGACGCGCACCGTCATCCTTTTGCCGTACAGCTCTTCACCGGTATGGTCCAGAAGGTGGGCTTCCACGGTCACCACGGGGTCGTCGCTTTGATCCACCGTGGGGCGCACGCCGATGTTGATGGCGGCGTCCTTTTGAATGCCGTCGTACTCGGCGATGGCGGCGTACACGCCAAAAGGCGGCAGTATCTTGCCTTCGGGAAGGATGTTTGCCGTGGGGTACCCCAGTGCGTGGCCGATGTGCTTTCTGGGCTGCACGACGCCGGTGTAAAAGAACGGGGCGGCGAGCATTTCGTTGGCGCAGGCAATGTCCCCCCGAAGGATGGACTGCCGGATGCGGGTGCTGGACACCGGCTTGTTTCGAAAAATCACCGGTTCCAGAATACTCACGGCAAAGCCGCGGCGCTCGCCCTCTTTTCTTAAAAACGCCGCGTCCCCCGCGCGGCCTTTGCCAAAGGAGTAGTTGAATCCGGCAACCACGCCCTTTAAGTCGTACTTCTCAGAGAGCATGTCCAGAAAAACTTCCGGCTCGGTATGGGCGATTTCTGGGGTGAAGGGGACCATGTCCACCATCAGCCCCAGGGATTCAATCAGCTCCCGTTTTTCCTCCGGAAGGGTCAAAACCGGCGGCGTATTGCGGAAAATCGACTGAGGGTTGTTGGAAAAGGTGTGCGCCACGGGAACGGCGTTGAGTTCCGAGGCCATGCGTTTGGCTTCAAACAGCAGCGTTCTGTGTCCCATGTGGACTCCGTCGAACATGCCCAGAGCCACTACGGCGCTGATCTTTTGCATCTTTGCCTTCCTCCGTCAATCGTTGTACAGCATTGTCTTCAGCCGAAGCGTACCGTCGTATTCCCCCAGGCCGAAGAATTGCCCCGCGCAATAAACGCGAAGGGGCACGCCAAGCTGCGCAGTGCCGAGGATCATGCTGCGGGGCACGGGGTTGCCGTTTTTGAGTTTATCGAACATCGAAGGCTCTACTTCCACCCGATGCAAAAAATCCACGGCCTGGTCCATGGGCGTAAGCAGCTCCTGCGCCCTGTTCGCTTCCGCAAGCAGAGCAAGCTCCTGAACGGTAACGGCGTTTTCGATGGCAAACCGGCCCGAACGGGTGCGGAGCAGAAAGGACATATACGCGGGCGCCGAAAGGGTTTTGCCGATGTCCTCGCACAGGGTGCGGATGTACGTCCCCTTGGAACAGCGGATGTCGATCAAAAAGCTCTGTGGTCCGGTCTGGCCCACCAGCTCCAGCGCGTGGATGGTCACTTTGCGCTCTTTGTCCGTCAAATCGGCGGCTTCGCCCTTTCTTGCCAGTTCGTAGAGCTTTTTACCGTCCATCTTGATGGCGGAATACATGGGCGGAAGCTGGATCTGTTCGCCCAAGAAGGCGGGCAGCACGCTTTCAAGCTGCTCCTTCGTAACGCCGGTTTCCGCCTTTTTTGTAATTTTACCGTAGGAGTCCAGCGTGTCCGTCGCGATGCCGAAGGTGATCTCCGCGCGGTATTCCTTTTCCTTCTCCATCAGGTAGGAAAACAGCCTGGTGGCCTTGCCCACGCAGATGGGCAGCACGCCGGCCGCGCCCGGGTCCAAAGTTCCCGCGTGGCCCACGCTTTTTTCACAAAGCAGCCGCCTGACGTCGACAACAGCATTACTGCTCGTCATGCCCGGCGGCTTAAGCAGGTTCAATACTCCGTCCAAACTTATCTGTCCTCTGACGCTGCCTGAAGCAAAGCGTCCCTGATCTGGTTCATCGCGCTTCGAAGGGTGCCGTACACCCTGCAGCCCGCGGCGTTCTTGTGCCCGCCGCCTTCAAAGCGCGCGGCGATTTTGGAAACGTCCAGCGTGGTTTTGGAGCGCAGGCTGACCTTGAACACCCCCGGCTCCACCTCGCGCAGGAACGCGGCGGCTTCGACGGTGTCAATATCCCTCAAAAAGTCCACAGCGCCCTC
>JBMNTW010000154.1:0-4676 GCA_050945935.1 Christensenellales bacterium | reverse complement strand
CAAAGAGGCGGCCCACGCCTATCTCGCCGCCGCGCTGCACCTGCCCGCCCACTACGGCGGCACGCTGGACGCGCTGTTTGACTGCCTGACGGAACTGCCAAGCGGCACCTCCATCGCCATATTGAACGCCTCCCTCGCCGAGCAGAACCTGGGAGAATACGGAAGAAAACTGTTAAACGTGTTCTGCGACGCGGCGCGGGATAACGCGCATCTTTCGGTTTCCTGCTTTTAAGGAAACGGCGTTGACTTTCTTATAAAAGGCAAGTATGCTCTATGGACCGGATACGTTTGCGTCCGGTTTGTGGAGCAACTTTTTAGCGCCCCTTGCCTGCCTTCGCTTTTTGCGGGGCCATCGGGCGAACGCTATGAAAGGAACGCGATGAACCAAACCGAAAATAACGAACGGGCGATGAGCAACCGCAAACTGGCGGTGCGTGTTTCCGCCATCAGCATGGCCATCAACGCGCTGCTCGCCGTGTTCAAGCTGGGTTTCGGGCTGTTTGCCCGTTCCGAAGCCCTGATTTCCGACGCCGCCAACTCCGCGTCGGACGTTTTCTTTACGCTCATCGTCATGGGCGGCGTGATCATCTCCTCCAGAGAGTCCGACCACGACCACACCTACGGACACGAGCGGCTGGAGAGCGTCGCCTCCATTCTGCTTTCCGTCATCCTGTTCGCCGTGGGCGTGGGCATCGGCTACCGCGGGATTATGAAGGTGCTTTCCCACAGCGCCGAGGAAGTACCCGGCATTGCCGCCCTTGCGGCTTCGGCGGCTGCCGCCGCCGTGAAGGGCGTGATGTTCGCCTACACAAAATCCGCCGCGAAAAAAACCAACTCCAGCGCGCTGATGGCGGACGCCTACAACCACCGGTCGGACGTGCTCGCCTCTGCCGGCGGCTTCATCGGCATCCTCGCCGCCCGGCTGGGGCTGCCGGTGATGGACCCGCTGGCCGCGGTGGTCATCTGCCTGTTCGTCATCAAGGCCGCCTTCAGCGTGTTCCGGGACGCGATGAACAAGCTGGTGGACAAATCCTGCGACGCCGAAACGGTCATCAAGATGCGGGAAGTCATCCTCTCCACCCCCGGCGTGATACGGGTGGACGTTCTTCAGACAAGGCTGTTCGGACCGCGGATTTATGTGGACATCGAGATCGTCTGCGACGGAACGCTGACCTTGAACGATTCCCACGAAATCGCAGAAAACGTGCATCACCGCATCGAGGAGGCCTTTGCGGACGTGAAACACTGCATGGTGCATGTGAACCCCGACAAATAAGAGAAAACGCTACGCCGCCCTGTTGGAGCGGCGTTTTTTTCTTGCTTTTTTCTGCTGATTCGATAAAAGATTTGACGTTTTCCGACCTTTTTCCTATAATTATGTTGTCAATAAATTTTTTTCTGCCCTGACCGTCACACCTGTATCTGTTGGAGAGGAGCATCTCAATGGGCAAGTTTGTGATACGAAAGGTTCCAACGGGCATCAAGTTCGACCTGAAAGCCGCCAACGGCGAGGTGATTGCCACCTCGGAGGTTTACACCAGCGACAGCGCCTGCTCCACGGGCATCGAGAGCGTGCGCAAAAACGCGCCGAAGGCAGGACTTGAGGATCAAACCAAGCGCAAACAGACCGAGAAGGTGAAAAACCCCAAATTCGAGATTTATAAGGACGCCGCCGGGCAGTTCCGTTTCCGCCTGCGGGCGAAGAACGGCGAGACCATTGCCGTTTCGGAAGGTTACAAGGCCAAGGCCTCCTGCATCAACGGCATCGAAAGCGTGCGAAGGAACGCGCCCGCCTCTCCCATCGTTTTGGCGGAATAGGCGCTTCTCGTTTTAAGGGATTTCGCGCTTTCATGCGCGCGTACCGCGTTTGCGAAACGCCCGTGCTTCCTTCAGGTTTCGGGTGCGGTTTTGGCGAAGGTACCCCTTTTTGCGCCATATGCGGCGAACAACATCACCCATAGCAAAACGGGCGCTGGGATACCAGCGCCCCTTTTTGTTCAAAACACGCTTTTTCCGCCCTTTTTGCGCGGAAAAATGGGTGCCTCGGGCTTCCCTGTTCCGTTTTGTGTGAACGGCTTAACGCTAAGTGCGTCAGTATTTGTCGCATATCTGTAAATGTTTCCTTACATGTGATATACTTCTTCATAAGACAAACTCTGCCAAAGGAGGGCGCAGCCGTGGCCTACCGCTTGGACGATACGGAGCTTTTCCTGTTCGGGGAAGGCACCAACGCATACGCATACCGCGCCCTTGGCTGCCATCTTGTGCGCCGGGGCAAAACCCCCGTTGCCCGCTTTGCCGTCTGGGCGCCCAATGCCGCGGCCGTAAGCGTCGTGGGTGATTTCAACAACTGGGACGCAGAGAAGAACCCCATGGAAAAGCGTAACGGCACCGGCGTGTGGGAATGCCACATTCCCGGCATCGCGGGGGGCGAGCTTTATAAATACGCCATCACCGCCCAGGACGGTTCCGTGCTGTTCAAGGCGGACCCCTTTGCCTTTTACTCCGAGCGTCCGCCGGGAACGGCATCCATTGTGTGGGACCTTCGGGGTTACAAGTGGAAGGACGCCCGCTGGATGAAAAAAAGAAGGGACTACCGGCCCTACGGAGAGCCTGTGTCCATCTTCGAGGTGCATCTGGGCTCCTGGCGCGGGCACACGAACTACCGCGACATGGCTGAGGAGCTTGCCGAATACGCGAAATACATGGGCTACACCCATGTGGAGCTGATGCCCGTTGCCGAGCACCCCTTTGACGGCTCCTGGGGCTATCAGGTGACGGGGTACTATTCCGTGACCTCCCGCTACGGCACGCCTGAGGACTTTATGTATTTTGTGGACAGGCTGCATCAGGAGGGCATCGGCGTCATTGTGGACTGGGTTCCGGCGCATTTTCCCAAGGACGAGCACGGTTTGAGGCTGTTTGACGGCACGCCCTGCTACGAAAGCGCCAATCCCCTGGAAGCCGAGCAGCCCCAGTGGGGCACGCTGCTTTTCAACTACGCAAGAAGCGAAGTGCGCTCCTTTTTAATCAGCAACGCCCTGTTCTGGCTGGACGTTTACCACGTGGACGGCCTGCGGGCGGACGCGGTGAGCTGCATGCTGTACCGCGACTACGGCAAGGAGGACAGCAGCTGGGTGCCCAACCGCTACGGCGGGCGGGAGAACCTGGATGCCATCTCCTTTCTGCAAAAAACCGGCGAAATGGTGTTCAAGCAGCACCCCGGCGCGCTGTTTTGCGCCGAGGAATCCACCAGCTTTCCGTTGGTCACCCGTCCGAAGGAGGACGGCGGTCTCACCTTCAATTACAAGTGGAACATGGGCTGGATGAACGACATGCTGGAGTACATGTCGTTAGACCCCATTTACCGCAAATGGCATCACGACAAGCTGACCTTTTCGATGATGTACGCCTTTTCGGAAAACTTCATCCTCCCCCTCTCCCATGACGAGGTGGTCCACGGCAAGAAGTCCCTCATCGGGCGCATGCCCGGCGACTACTGGCAGCAGTTCGCCAATCTGCGCGTGCTGTTTTGCTTCATGTTCGGCCATCCCGGCAAGAAGCTGATGTTCATGGGGGACGAGATCGCCCAATTCATCGAATGGCGGTATTACGAGCCCATCGAATACAAGCTCCTCGCCTTTGACATGCACAAAAAGTTCCAGTCCTTCGTGAAGGCGCTGAACGGGCTGTACCTTTCCACCCCGGCGCTTTATGAGATCGACGATTCCTGGGAAGGGTTCCAGTGGCTTTCGGTGAACGACGCGGACCGCTCCGTCGCCGCCTTTGCCCGTATGGGCGAAAAGCCGGACGAGCTGATGGTCTGCGCCTTCAACTTCACCCCCAACCCCATCGAAAACTACCGGCTGGGCGTGCCACGGGCGGGCATCTATTTTGAGGCACTGAATTCGGACGACGAGCGCTTCGGCGGTTCCGGCGTGGTGAATACCGTGCCACGCCGCTCCGAACGCCATCCGGAAAACGGCTTCTTCCACTCCATCGCGTTCCGTCTGCCGCCTTTGGGCGGGGTGTTTTTCCGCTTTTCACCGGAGGCGGGCGAAGGCAGGGTGAATCCTGCGCAAAAGGAAGGCGCTTCTGTGGAACCCATTGAAATCGGCAGCTCCGCCCAGCTGCAGGAAATTTCCGCAAAAGCCGAAGGCATTTTGGCAAAAGACGGCGAACATCAACAGCTTACCCCCGCTTTGGATACAGAACAGGCGGTCTGAACCGCCCTTGATGAGGATACGGGGGTTTATGCCCTTTATCGCGTATCAATCCATTTTCTGATTCGCAATCATTTTTCATACGCAAAGGAGGATGCCATGAGACCGAAAAAGGTTGTGGCGATGCTGCTCGCCGGCGGGCAGGGAAGCCGCCTGGGCGTGCTGACCAGCCGCACGGCGAAGCCCGCCGTGCCCTACGGCGGGAAGTTCCGCATCATCGATTTTCCGCTTTCCAATCTGATTAATTCGGATATCGACACCGTGGGCGTGCTCACCCAGTACCGCCCGCTGGAACTGAACCGCTACATCGGCAACGGCGGCCCTTGGGATTTGAACCGCAACGAGGGCGGCGCCTTTGTGCTGCCCCCCTATTCCGTGGGCGAAACCGGCGAATGGTACCGCGGCACGGCGAACGCCATTTTTCAAAACATCGCCTTCATCGACCAGTACAAT
>JBMNTW010000153.1:0-4728 GCA_050945935.1 Christensenellales bacterium | reverse complement strand
GAAGACGAGGACTACCCCGAACTGTTGAAGGAGATTTACGACCCGCCCAGGGTGCTGTATGTGCGCGGAAACGGCGAACTTGCCGAGCTGAACCGCGCCATCGCCGTGGTGGGCAGCCGCAACTGCTCGGATTACGCAAAGCGCATGAGCAGAAGGATTTCCAAAGGTTTGGCAGAAGCGGGCGTTACCGTGGTTTCGGGCATGGCATTCGGCGTGGACGCCGCCGCCCACGAAGGGGCGATGGAGTCAAACCATCGGATGGCGACGGTTGCGGTGCTTGCCAGCGGGGTGGACAGGCCCTCTCCCGCAGAGCACGCCAGGCTGTACGCGCGTATTATGGAGTGCGGTCTTGTGTTGTCCGAGCAGCCGGTGGGGTATCTTGCGCAAGCGCGGGATTTTCCCCCCAGGAACCGCATCATCGCGGGGCTGTGCAGGGGCGTGTTCGTGGCGGAAGCCCGCAAAAAAAGCGGCACATGGCACACCATCAATTTCGCTTTAGACGAAGGCAGAGAGGTGTTCGCCCTGCCCGGCAGGGCGGAGGACCCCTGCTGTGAAGGCAGCATCGAAATGCTCAAAGAGGGCGCCGCGCTGGTAACAAGCGCACACGACATCCTCACCCGCTTCGAAGGCTGGGCGCAAATCGGCGAAATAACGAAAGAGCGCGTCGCCCTTTCGGAGGATGAGCAAAGGGTGGTCGCCTGCCTGAAACAAGAGGACCTGACCGCGGACGAACTGTTCGAGCGATTGCGTCTGCCGATGAACCGCCTGCTTTCGCTATTGACAAATATGGCACATCGGGGAATAATAGAGCGGAAATCTTGCATGGAATATCACTATATTATGGAAGGATGACCCCCGTTCTTACGGGTCATGAGGAGAATTAGATGGCGGCAACCCGGAAAGTGACTGCAACCAAGGAAGTAAAAACCCAGGACGAAAAGAAGGCGGCGAAGAAGCCGTCCTCCAAAACCAAATCTGCGGCAAAGAAAGGCGCTGCGGCAAAGAAGAGCACCGCCACAGCCAAAAAGGCCGCGAAAGGCGATAAGCTTGTGGTTGTGGAATCCCCGGCAAAGGCGAAGACGATCACCAAGTTCCTCGGAAAGGGATTTCGGGTTGTGGCAAGCAACGGCCACGTGCGCGACCTGCCCAAAAGCCAGCTGGGCGTGGACGTGGAAAACGGTTTTACCCCCAAGTACATCACCCTGCGCGGCCGCGGCGAGGTGCTGGAGCGCATCCGCAAAGAGGCAAAGGCCGCGGAGCGCGTATACCTCGCAACAGACCCTGACCGCGAAGGCGAGGCCATTTCCTGGCACCTTGCGCAGGTGCTGGGTATCGACAGCGATTCGGAATGCCGCATCGTGTTTAACGAAATCACGCCCAACGCGGTGAAAAACGCCATCAAGCAGCCTAGAGCTTTGGATCTTTCACTGGTGGACGCCCAGCAGGCAAGGCGCCTGCTCGACCGTTTGGTGGGCTATAAATTAAGCCCCCTGCTTTGGGCAAAGGTGCGAAAGGGACTGTCCGCCGGAAGGGTGCAGTCCGTCGCCACCCGCATTCTTTGCGACCGCGAAGAGGAAATCCGCTCCTTCGTTCCAGAGGAGTACTGGGTCATCACCGCCGAGCTTGCGCCCGAAAAGGCGAAAAAGCCCTTCGAGGCGAAGCTTGTGGCGAAAAACGGTCAGAAGTACGAAGCAAAGAACGAAGAAGAGGCGATGGCCGTCAAGGACGCGCTGAAGGGTGCTGTCTACCGCGCGGCGGAAGTCAAAAAGGCGGAAAAGTTCCGTTCCGCCCCGCCGCCCTTCACCACCAGCAATCTGCAGCAGGAAGCGGCGAGAAAGCTCGGCTTTACCACCAAGCGCACCATGCTCATCGCCCAGCAGCTTTACGAGGGTGTTGAGGTCAAGGGCGTGAGCACCGGTCTTGTGACATACATCCGTACCGACTCCGTCCGCGTCTCCACCGAGGCGCAGGAGGCCACCAGAGCGCTTTTAAGGGAGCGCTTCGGCGATGCGTACGTTCCCGAAAAGCCCAACGTGTTCAAGGGCAGGAAGAACGCCCAGGACGCCCATGAGGCGATCCGCCCGTCTTATCCGGACATGACGCCGGATTCCATCAAGCAATACCTGACGGCGGAGCAGTACAAGCTTTACCGCCTGATTTACAACCGCTTCCTCGCCAGCCAGATGACGCCTGCGAAGGTGGAGACGGTTTCCGTCCTCATCCATGCGGAAAAGAAGGGGAAGAAGGATTCCTTTGACTTCAAGGCCACCGGCAGCCGCGTGCTGTTTGACGGCTACACGGCAATCTACACCGAAGGGCAGGACAACGGCGAAGAGGAAAAGGAATCCCGCCTGCCGGCGATTGCCGAGGGTGATGAGTTCGCCTGCACTAATTTGAAGACGGACCAGCACTTCACCCAGCCCCCCATGCGTTACACCGAAGCTTCGCTGGTGCGGGAACTGGAGGAAAAGGGCATTGGCCGTCCCAGCACCTACGCCCCCACCATCACCACTATTATCGAGCGCGGTTATGTGAAGCGCGAAAAGCGGGTGCTCTACCCCACCGAGCTGGGCGAAATCGTCACCAAGATGATGAAGGAGAATTTTCCGGACATTGTGGACGTGAAGTTCACGGCGGAAATGGAAGAAAAGCTGGACGAGGTGGAAGAGGGCAAGCTCAAGAGCACCGCGCTCCTTCAAGAGTTCTACGGCCCCTTCAAGGAAACGCTGGAGAAGGCCGAAGCCACCATCGAGAAGGTGGAAATCGCGGACGAAGTGTCGGACATCCCGTGCGACAAGTGCGGCGCGATGATGGTTTACAAAACCGGCAGGTTCGGCCGTTTCCTCGCCTGCCCGAACTTCCCCAACTGCAGGAACACCAAGCCCATCACGGAGCCTGTGGACGTTCCCTGCCCCAAGTGCGGCGCGAAGCTTCTGAAGCGCTACGCCAAAAAGGGCGGAAAGCCCTTCTACGGCTGCGAGCGCTACCCCGAATGCGACTTTGTGTGCTGGGACCCGCCGGCGAAGGAGAAGTGCGCCAACTGCGGCGGCTTTATGGTGCAGAAAAACGGCCGTTCCGGGACGGAGCTGAAGTGTATGTCCTGCGGAAATACCATGAAGGCAGCAAAACATGCAGAAGAATAACGTAACCGTCGTGGGCGCCGGGCTTGCCGGGTGCGAGGCGGCGTGGCAGCTCGCAAAACGGGGCATTCCCGTCACCCTGTACGAAATGAAGCCCAAAAAGTTCACCCCCGCCCACAAGAGCGAAGATTTCGCTGAGCTGGTGTGCAGCAACTCCTTTCGGGGGGACAGGCTACAAAACGCCGTTGGCCTTTTGAAAGAGGAACTGCGGCGGCTGGACTCTTTGATCATGCGCTGCGCGGACGAGACCCGCGTTCCCGCGGGCGGCGCTCTCGCGGTGGACAGGGAGGGTTTTTCCCGCGCTGTTACCGAACGCGTGAAGAACCATCCGCTGATTACCGTGGTTTCGGAGGAAGTCGAAAGCATTCCCGAAGCGCCCGCCATCGTCGCCACAGGGCCTTTGACCAGCGAACCGCTGGCGAAAAGCATTGCGGAACTCTTTGGAGAGGGACTGTACTTCTTTGACGCCGCGGCGCCCATCGTGACCTATGAGTCGCTGAACATGGAAAAGGTGTTCCGCCAGTCCCGGTACGACAAGGGCGGCGAGGATTACCTGAACTGCCCGATGACGAGGGAGGAGTACTTTGCCTTCCTTCACGAGCTGAGAAACGCCGAAACCGCCCATCTGAAGGATTTTGAGGATGACCGCGTGTTCGAAGGCTGCATGCCCGTCGAGGTGATGGCAAAGCGCGGGGATATGACCCTCGCCTTCGGCCCCTTAAAGCCCAAAGGGCTCACCGACCCGAGGACGGGCAAGCGCCCCTTTGCCGTGGTGCAGCTTCGGCAGGACGACGAGCAGGGCACGCTGTTCAACATTGTGGGCTTCCAGACCCATTTGAAGTTCCCGGAGCAGAAGCGCGTGTTTTCCATGATTCCGGGGCTGGAAAACGCCGAGTTTGTGCGCTACGGCGTGATGCACCGCAACACCTTCATCCACTCCCCCGGCAACCTGAACCCCGATTTTTCCGTCATCCGTAAACCGGGTCTGTACTTCGCCGGTCAGATGACGGGGGTGGAAGGGTATGTGGAATCCACCGCCAGCGGTCTGGTGGCGGGCATTTCCATGGCGAAGCGGTTGAACGGCGAAGAGATTCCGGATTTCACAAGGAAAACCGCCGTGGGCGCTTTGGGGTACTACATTTCGTCCTATTCCGGCGCGGATTTTCAGCCGATGAACATCACTTTCGGCATCATCGAGCCTTTGGAGGAGCACATCCGTCAAAAGAGCGAGCGGTACACCGCCATCTCCGAACGGGCGCTTTCCACGCTTGAGGAAATCATCAAGTCCCACGCCCTTTGACGCCGGTCACACCGGTAACAAGCAAAAAACCGGCTGAAAAGCTGTGCTCCCATACCAAAAAACCGGCATGCCGCATTGCGGGCATGCCGGTTTTGCTGTGACGGGAAGGCGTTTCGCCGCTGAAGAAGGCAGGAAGTCCTTCACGGGCATTCATGTCATGGAAAGACGCAGTGACGAAATCATGTTCCGCAGGAAAACCGTCAGCTCAATCAAAAACCAGCCGCGCGGGGCATTTGACCCGACACAGCCGGTCTTTTGAATCAAATATGCAAAAACTTCGGTAACACC
>JBMNTW010000152.1:0-4785 GCA_050945935.1 Christensenellales bacterium | reverse complement strand
TGTGCGCGAAACCATCACCTTCGGAGACGGCGAGCACGGCGCGCTTGTCCAGAAGGGCGAAGGCGCGGTGCTGGTGACGGGCATGGTGCTCTCCCTGTGCTCCGGCGGCAACATTCCCCAGGACGCGGGCCTTGTGTTCCTGGAAGACGATATGGAAGCCCCCAACGGCGCCGCCGCGGGCGGGGCGGACAGGGAAACGGTGAACGAAGCCGCGGCGCGGTTTCTGCGCGAGCTGAGCGACACTGAAAAATGCGCCTCCGCCGCGGATTACGAGCGCCTGGCGCGCACCACGCCCGGACTACGGGTGGCTGCGGCGAAAGCCCTGCCGGGGTACGACCCCGACGAGCCTACGGGCGGCAACGGGTCGCCGGTGGTGACGGTGGTGGTGGTTCCGGCATCCTCCAAGCCGAGGATGCTGCCGGACGGGCGCTTTTTGAAGGAAGTGCAGGACCGGCTGGAGCGACTGCGCCCCATCTGCACAAGAGTGAAGGTCATTCCCCCGGCGTATGAGGACGTTTACGCCACCGTGCGCATCAAGGGGAGGGACAGCATTACCCGGCAGGCTGTGCACAGTCTTCTGGAGCGCTACCTGAGCGCGGAGGACGCCGGCATCGGCGGCCCCGTGCGGCCGGGTGAGGTGGCGGCAAGGCTTCAGGCAATGCCGGGCGTTCTGCAGGTGTTGAGCGTGAACCTTCGCGCGCCGGGTCCGGGCTGTTATCAGGACTCTTTCGGGGACATCCGGCTCCCCCGTCACGCGATTCCGTTCCTTCGGGAACTGAAGCTGGAGCGCATTCCCGAGGATATGCCCGGTCAGGACTGATGAGCTGCTGACCAAGCGCGGTCAAAAAGCGCGGCTTTCACGGCCCCGCTTCGTCAACAGCCCCGATAGGGGAAGAAGGAAGGAAACCGATGAATCCGGTATCAAGACAACTGGTGCTTTGCTGCCGGGAGCAGTGGATGGCAGGCGCGTTTTTCGGCCTGGAACCCTGGGAAGACGGCCTCAGGCTCAACAGCAGCCGTTTTACCAGCGGGCGGTACTGCCTGCCGGCCATCGACAGCGGCGAAAACGGCTTTTTCTGGGGGCGGGTGGTAGTTTGCGCAAACCTTCCGCCGGATACCGCCCTGAGGGTGTACGCCTACGCGTCGGACAGTAAAGTTTACGGACCCTGGGCGAACCTCGATCAGGGAATCAAGAGCCTTTCGGACGATGAGCTGCCCGCGCTGAAGCAGATTTTCGGCGCTCCCGTTTCGGAAAGCGGCGACTTTTACGTCAACGCCGAAGGCCGGTATCTCTGGCTGATGCTGGAACTGGCGGCCACCGGCGCCCATTCCCCCGCCATTTCTAAGGTGACGGTGCGCATCAGCGGCGACCATATGACCGACTACCTTCCCGCCATTTACCGGGAGGAGGACTTCAACCGCCGCTTCCTCTCCATTTTTGACAGTATGTTTCTGGACATGGAGCGGGAAATCGTGAACCTGCCCCGCAGGATGGACTACGAGAGCGCCGATGCCGAAATGCTTTCCTACCTTGCCTCCTGGATGTGCATCGAGGAGGGGGAGGGGGACGAGCTGAGGGAGCGCCTCAATCGGGCGATGACGGAGTACGAAACCCAGTACACCGTCGAGGGTATCAGGCGGTCGGTCAAACGGCTGACGGGGGCGGACTCTTTGATCATCGAGCATTTCACGGTGGCGCCCAACCGCCCCGAATGCAAAAACTCCGAGCTTTACCAAAGGCTTTACGGCGAAAACCCTTCCCGCTTTTTCGTCCTTCTGCCGGACGGAACCTTCAAAAGCCGGCAGGAAATGGACGGATTCAGAAGGCGGATGGAGACCCTCATTCCCGCCGGAACGGCGATGGAGCTCGTGCTGCTCAAACCATGCGTCCAGCTGGACTGGCATACCTACCTCGGCATCAACTCCCGCATAGGGGGCTATGTGCCGGCGGCCATCGACGAAAAGACGACGATCCATTACGACACCACGATCGGAGGAGCAGGCAATGAATCATGATCATTTTTTCCCCTTTGAGCGCAACCGCTACTTTTACGGCAAGCTGCTGACAGTCCGCGATTTTGAAGTGGAACAGAAGTACAACCGCTCAAAGCGCGAACTGCTCAACCGGGTGATCCAGGGCGCCGGCGTGGTGTGCGGCTTTGGCGTCTCCGCCAGCGACGACACCACGCTGATGATCGAAAGCGGTCTGGCGCTGGACTATCAGGGACGGGAAATCGTGCTTCCGGAAACGATTTTCAGAAAGCTCCAGATGCTGGAGGGGCAGGAGCAGCTCCCCGGCAGGAAGGACGCCTACCTTTGCGTCTCTTATGACGAGACGGACATTGAGCCCGTCAACGCCGTGGGCAACGAGGCGGCGGAAGGCCGCCAGTTCAACATGACCCGGGAGGGATACAGGCTGTTCCTCACCACCCGTCCGCCGGAGTTCCA
This sequence comes from Christensenellales bacterium, assembly GCA_050945935.1. GTDB lineage: Bacteria > Bacillota > Clostridia > Christensenellales > CALWSW01 > CALNBC01. The sequence continues at coordinate 2,337 of JBMNTW010000152.1, read as the reverse complement.
CGGACTTCTGGAAGCGGCGGGACGGGAGAACATCTCGGTGCTTTATGCCAGCGACGATCTGACGCTGGTGCTTTCCGCCCCTTCCGCGGTGTGCGGCGGCGAGGAGTTCGAGGTGCAGATTCTGGTGGTCAAGCACGAAAAGACCCCGCCGGTGAACTTCACGCTGGAAGGCGAGAGCGCCTTTGTGGAGAGCGAAAACGGGCGCGTGCTGCTTTCCTACCACGAAAGCAGGGAGGAAACCAGAAGCGTTTACACCGTGGACTTCAAACTGAAGGCGAGGGCCTTAGCGGACGTGACCAGCCAGCTCTTCCCCGCCGGGGGTGAGTTGAACCTTGAGCTTGGGAGCCACCGCTATAAGAACTATCTGAACATCGAAAGTTCCGTTTATCTGTGCAGGGACAGGGTGACGCTGGAAGCCCGCAGAAGAAGCCTGGACAGGCTGGAGCACCACCTGCTGGGAAGGGACATTCCCATCTATCTTGCGAAACTGGACCTCATCAACTCCGCCGGCGGCGTGTTTTTAGGCGGCGTGACCAATTTGCCCTTCAACCAGTCCATCCGAAAAGAGGGCCACGCCCAAAGCGGCGGCTCCGGCGAACTGACGGTCACCACCTCTGTGAAAAGCCTTGAATACTGGCAGAAGCCGGATGTGCGCGCCGTCACCCAGCAGAACGGCAAAGCCATCCACTTTGACTTCGGCATCCCCTCCCCCGAGCAGTACGACTACGCCGTGGTGCACGGCACGGTGGATCTGGTCATCCCCGGCGGCATTCGGGTGAACAGCAGGGTGTTTTCCGAGGAAATCGCCCACGGACTGGGCGCGGGTGCTGTGGACGTGCGGCTGAGCGTGGAGTTTGTGGACGAGGAGCAGCAGGAAACCGCGCTGCTTTGCGGCAACAGCGAAGTGTTCCGCTCGAAGGCCGTAAAAATCACGCCGCCCTGGGTGGAAGCCGCCGCGGTAGTGTATGTGGAAAAGGGCACCATGCGCGTCGGGCTCTGGCTGCACGACTCGGTAGACGGCAACCGCATCCGGGTGCATTACTTCGCCCAAAAGCCCGAAAGGGACACCAGCCGCATCCTCTCCCGCAGGCAGATGAGCCTGACGGTCACGCCGGAGTTCTCCCGCCTGCCCTGCAGGGGCACCATGCAGTTCTCTGCAGAGGTCATCGGCAGCGAGGACAAGACCGTCCTCTGGTCGGTGAAGGAGCAAAACGGCGGCGACATTGACCGAAACGGCATCTACCAGGCGCCGGAACAGCCCGGAACGTACGAGATCGTGGCAAAAGCGGGCGCGGACGAGTCCGTTACCGCCAGCGTGTTCGTTATCGTGGAATAGCGGTACAGTGATTCGAATACATTCAACCAGCACGGGGATGCCCGAATCCCCCGCGGCTCGTTTCAACGAAAGCTGAGAGACAAGGCACAGCCTGAAAGCGGCTGAAGGCCGGAAAAGGAGGGTATTCTTGGAAGCCATGCTGATCCGGGAACGGTACAAGGTGGTCCGGGTGCTGGACGTCCGGGAAAACTACGCCTTTCTCGAAGCGGTGGACATTCAGGACCGCGAAAAAAAAGCCTGCTTTTTGAACCTGTACGAAGGTCCTCTTCTTAGGGAGTATCTGGACTGTTTCGACCGGCTGACGGACTACCCCGATTTTCGCGGGATGTTCGTTTCCGGGGAGACGATGGCGGCGGTGTTTGACTGGTGCGGCGGAAATCCCATCGACGAAGTGTTCCTGCGCGGCGCGGAACACGACTGGAAAACCCGTCTGGATTATGCGGAACTGTTCCTCAACAAGGCGCTGAGTCTGGCGAACATGCCTCCTCAAATCAGCTGCGCCATGTTATTGTCGGACAATGTGCGCATCGACATTTCCGGTCAAAGGGTGCTGCTGCGCGGGCACATCGCGCCTTTGCCCGGCATGAACGCCAGGGAACTGGCGCTGCTTGCCGGCGATCAGGTGAAAAAGATACTGCTTCCGGGGGTCTGGTCCCCCGCAGAGGAGTTGGAGTTCATCGACAGGCTGGATGAGGGCCTGTGCCCCTCTGTGGTGAAGCTGTACGCGCTGTGGCGGGAATACAGGGACGTGATTGTCGAAGCGTACGACAAGCTTTCCGCCATGAATCCCATCCGGCGCTGGTTCAAGCTTTTGTGGAAGACCGTCCGCCGGAAGACCAAGAAAAGGAAAACAAGGTGATGGGCGTGCAAAGGGCAAAGAAAATCGGCATTTATCTCGGCCTGCTGGTCATTCTGGCCGGGTTTGGCGTCCTGCTGTTCCGGCCGCTGCTGGCGGACTGCCTGTCCATCTTAAGCACGGGGCGTGGGAAACTTCGCTACGT
>JBMNTW010000151.1:0-4787 GCA_050945935.1 Christensenellales bacterium | reverse complement strand
GTCTGGTGCCGGTGGTCGGACTCGAACCGACACGGTATCGCTACCAACGGATTTTGAGTCCGTCACGTCTGCCAATTCCATCACACCGGCGAAATCGGACGTTAAAAATAATACACTATAGGGCGCAAAAAGTAAATAGTCTTTTACAGGGGGTTCCATACCCCGCACCGTAAAACAGGTGTTGAAGGCGCTAAAATCTGGCCGGCGTTCATCCTTTATGCCTTTTTTGCAGTCTGGATTTTCCCGCCAAAAAGGGAAAAACAGCGCGAATAAAGCGCAAAAGCTCAGCCAAAATCCTGAATTTAAGGTGTGTGACGGACGTTTTTTCCATGAACGGAATAAATTATTGAAATCGGGATAACATATGTATTGAGGTGATATATGTGAAAGTGACGAGAAAGGATGCTCCGGCGGAAATCGACGCCCTTGTTCCGGTTTTGTCCGAAGCGAGGGCGGAAAGAAGGAAGCTCGAACTTCCCGCCTGGACCTGGACGTTCCTTTGCATCGCGCTTCCGCTGGTTTTAGGCACTGTGCTAGAACTTCTGACGGCAAACGCGGCAACCGGACTTCTGGGAAGGCTCAAGCACCCGCCCCTGTTTCCTCCGCTGGCGGTCATCAAGGCGGCGTGGCTGGGGCATTATGTGCTGATGGGCATCGCGAGCAGCCTCGTGCTCAAAAGCGGCTGCGCTCCCATGCAGCTGCGCCGTGCGCTGATTGTTTACGGTGTGCAGATGTTCATCGGCGCCGCCTGGACCATCATTTTCTTCCTTTTTGAACTCTTCGGCATTGCCGTGGCGCTTTCACTGCTGTTTATGGCCGCCATCGCCATCACGATGGACCTTTTCACCCGCTGTTCCGTCACCTCCGGCAAGCTGCTCGTCCCCTGTCTATTGTGGTCGTCGTTTCTCTCGTATTTCACCATCGGCATCGCGCTGTTGAACTGAACCCCGCCCCCCTGAAGGGGGTTTTGCCTTCTCACCCCCGCTGCCTTGAATCCTCATCCCCAAAAGCTTTGCCGGTGCGCTCTGCACCGGCAATTCTTTATGATGTGAAGAATGGATTGCTCTTTATTTCCCTTCCGGATGGTACTTCAGAAGGGTTGCTTTCCCTCCGCGGATGTGCCTTTCCGCCTTGTTGGCGGCGAGCACGGCTTTCACCTGCTCGGCGAGCTTCGCGTCCACAATCGGAAGGCGCTCCGTGGCGTCCTTATGGACGCTGGACTTGCTGACGCCGAACTTCTGCGCGGCCTGGCGCACGGTGCAGCCAGTTTCAACGATATGCGCGCCCACTGCGCGGCAGCGTTCTTTGATGTATTCCTGCATGTTCTCCCTCCCCACGTCATTTGTACATGTTTATGACGCGGGTGGGCCGAGCATTACAGGAAAGGTTAATAGCCGATTATATTCGCAACATACATATCCGCCACGTTGGTCGCCACGGCGAGCTTGCAGCGGTCAAAAGCGTTGGCAAGAGCCTGGCCGCCGGCGTACTGACGGGCGGCATCGTCAAACCCGCCCATGTGCCAGCGGATGGCGAGCAATTCATCGTCCGTCAGTTCAAGAAAGCGCTGGGCGAGCATGGCGGACTTTTCGCCGTGGCCCAAGGGGAGCTGGTCTTCGATGGCGTAGTACTCCTGCTCCTCCCACTGGCGGTCCCCCACCTTGACGTTCTTGGTGCGAATCGTATAGAAGTTCGCCTTGCAGAGGTCGTGCAAAAGGGCGACGATGACCACCGAATCGTCCGGAATGGCATCGCCCAGGGGCTTGATGAAGTTGCGAAGGTATTTGAGCACAAACACGGAATGCTTTAAAAGCCCGCCAGCGATGGCGCCGTGCTTGGATGCGCTGGCGGGAGCTTCGAAAAAGTCCGTCTCTGTTTCAAGCCATTCGAGCAGCTCCTCCACGCCTTCGCGGTAGGTGGCGCGAAGCTGCGTTTCAAAGGTGTTTCGAAGTTCTGCGATTTCCTCTTCGGGAAGGGAAGGAACAGGAATCATATGTTATCTCCACGTTGCAGTCAGTCGGGAATGTCCGGCACGCCGTCGCCGTCGATATCGACGTAAGGGCGGGATGTGGCAGCCGCGCTGCTGGCAACGCCGAACATTTCCCTGCCCTGGACGCGCTTTTCCTCCCTGCATTTTTCGATGATCTTGCTCAGGAAGCGGCGCACCTCGTCCGGATGCTTGATGTTTTTCAGTTCGTAGGTGGGCTGGTTGCTGTCCGCCGTGAAAAGGGTGATGGTACCCACGCCGAACAGCTTCTGCCGCAGGGTTTTGACGAGCTTAATGTCCAGAATGCGGTAAAGCAGGATTTCGTTGACTTCCGTTTTCAACAGGCCGACTTTGGAAAGCAGCCTGTCGTCCTCCACCGAGTAGCGGGTGAAGGTGATGGGCATGCCGAGGATGCGTTTTCTGTCGCTCCAGAGCTCCTGGGTTTCCTGTTCCAAAAGGTTGCGGCTCATTGTGCTCCCCCCGCGGGGCTGGCGCCCCTGTCCAGAATACTGCCTTCTCTTTTCAAAAGATCCAGTGCCCAGATCATATCCACCATGACGAAATCGTCGCCGTCACCCCAGTCGCGGCTGCCCACCATCGCATCCAGCGCGGTGTAAAGCTTTGCGGGGACCTTCATCTGGCGCATGTCCTTCTCGCGGATGCCCAGAATCACGAAATGGTCGTCATCCCCCCTGCCCTGGAAGACCAGCGTATCCGGCTTGAAGGCGGCGTTGGGAACGCTCATCATGGAAATGGCGGTGTACGCCTTGAAAAGCTCCATCACCCTGTCGTCCAGACCGAGTTCGAAGATGGCGATTTTTTCCATCAGCTCGGTGTAATCGTCCACCAGACGGCGGGTTTTGACCGCAATGCCTTCCATCAGGCTTTCCATTTCCCCCGCTGCGGGGATGGAGCGCGCCTCTGTTCTTGGCAAAAAGTACACCGAAAAGCCCCTCTCCGGGTCCTGATACAGGCAGGGGTACACAAGACGGGTAACCACGCTGCAGTTCGGGCAGGTGGTGACGCAAAGGCTGCCGGAAACCACCTGTTCCCTTAAGCTCGGGTCGGTAGTGGCGTTAACGCTGGGGCAGCACTCGTGCTCATACATAAAACCGCACTTGGGGCAAGTAACTTTTTCGTTCAGTCGAATGGACATCTTCGTTCCTCCCTGTTTGGGCTTGTCTCCATTATACATAATCAGCCCGGGGATTTACAGCCCCGGGCGCAAATGTTTCTGGTGCGATAAGGCTTGGTTTATCTTGGCGACAACCCCGTCAGGTTCAAAATGTACTGGTATCCGCAGTCGAACCAGTAGGTGTATTCGCTGTTTTCGGATTGGTAGGTGACTTTTACGCAGTTTTTGTCTGTTTTACAGACGGTCATCAATCCCTGTTGATCGCCCACGTTGGATAAACGGAAGGTGAGCGTGTCTACAATGTTTGCGCTTGCTTCGTTTTGCCTGCGGCGGGCGGAAACCATCGCCGCGAAGATGCGCCCGAAGTCCTTTTTGCTGACTTCTTTCGTTTCGCCGTGGTATTCGGCGACGATTTTGCTCTTCACATCTCCCGAAATGCTGGAAACCTCGTCCTTGAAACTGTTGAACCTGCCGCTGACCGTCAGGGCGTACATCAGGAACACCACGGCGAGCGCGAGCAGTCCAACGGCTGTCCCGATCAGCGCCTTTGCTCCGACTTGTGAATCATACCGGGCCTTTGCCATTCCTTCCTCCTTCATGCTCAAAGGACGTTATGCCAACGCGTTTGGCTTTTGCAAACGCATTTAAACGGCTGTTTGGTTGAAGTCGCGGCGACGTAATGCCGCCGTTTGTGCAAAATTCCGAAAGGATGCAATATTCCTTGCATTATTATTATACAACGAAACCCGGGGTTCGTAATCCCCCGGGCGCTGAAATGTCGCATTATTTGCCTGTCTTATTTTGGCGTCAGTCCGATTAGATGGAGTATGTTCAAACAGGAATACTGGAACCAGTAGGTATACGCTTTCATCGGACTCATACGTCACCTGCACATATCCGTATCTGTTTTGGAGATGGTCATAATACTCACCCCCGATGCTGGTAAGGTGGATGTTCAGCGTATCCAGCACCTTCGACTCGTTGAAATAATCCCGCCGGCGGGCGGAAGCCAAAATGGCGTCAATGCGCCCAAAGTCTTGTTTTGCTATCTCGTTCGCCTTGCCGTAGTACTCGATGGAGACTCTGCTTTTCGGGGCGCCCGAAATCTCGGTAAGTTCTTTTTTGAACTCGTTGAACCTGCCGCTTCGCGCGAACGAAAACACAATGAATCCGATGCCCGCAATGAGATACGCAAATACTGACGCAATCATGATCTTCGTTCCGGTCTCCTTACTGTACCGGGTCTTTGCCATTCCATCCTTCTCCATGCTCAAAAGCGTTTTGCGACGCGGTTTGCTTGCAAAAAAACCCGCTCCCGAACGAGCAGGCGGAGCGGGCGTTCTGCGGTTGAAGGATTGTTAAGGCAATGCGCCGTTTGCTATGGGGACAGAATGCGGTACGTTGGCGGTTTAAGCGCCTGTGCTGTTCTACTTTAAGCCGGCAAGTAACAGAATGTAATCATAGTCGCATTGGAACCAGTAGGTATAATTGCTGCGGTCGGACTGATAGGTTGCCTTGACGTAGGGCTGGTCCGTTTTCGTGATGGTCAGCGTACTGAGTTCGTCTCCGATGTTGGAAAGGCGGAGGGTGAGGGTTTCCTCCTCCTTCGCGCCGCTGAAAAACTCCCTGTGGCTGGGGGCGAAAATAAGCGCCTTATAAATGCGC
>JBMNTW010000150.1:0-4793 GCA_050945935.1 Christensenellales bacterium | reverse complement strand
CGACATCTCCGTCGAGGATACCATCCTGTTCGGCAGGGACGCTGAAACCTGCAACATCATCTATCCCGACGGAACGCCGGGCATCAGCACGCTGCACTGCAAGCTCCTCGTGTCTGACGGCGCTCTTTACATCATGGACCTTGACTCCAGCTTCGGCACATTCCTAAGGGACGGCACGCAACTTGTGCCCTATCAGCCGTACGCCCTGCAAAGCGGCGATTCCTTCTATCTCGCGTCGACGGAAAACACCTTCGCCGTGCTTTAAGCATCCCGTTCACTTTGGCAAGACGCATCAAAGGAATCCGGCGATTTTCGCCGGATTCTTTTTGCATGCAGGTGTTTGAGGAGAATGCGCCGTTTCTGACAGTCATATATATGAAACATAAGCTATACGACTGTGAATGTATTCCTGAAAGAATCCTGCCGGTACGGCGAAAAGGAAGGGAGCATCATGCACAAACCCTGAGAGTGAAAAAAAGAAGCCGGCCATTCCATGACCGGTTTCCATTAAGGGCAGTATCTTCTGATGGAACACGCAATGCCGTCAGGTCTTGTTCTTGGCAACGGCGACGCGGCTTCGGTTGATGCTCTCCAGCGCGGGTTTTCCCATCTTCAGCGCAAGGCTGATGTACAGCATATCCGTAACGCAGATCTGAATGATGCGGCTGGTGAGCGTATCGCTTCTGTACTTCGTTTCTTTTGAGGAGCTGAGCACCACCCAGTCTGAAGATAGCGCAAGGCTGCTCCGTGGATAGCTGGTGATGGCGGCGACCTTGCAGGAGCGGTCCGAAGCGAGTTTCACGGCGTCCAGCATCTCGCGGCTTTCGCCGGAGTGGGAGAAGGTGATGAGCAGGTCCTTTTCAGTCAGGTTGCCGCACATGATGTTGATCATGTGGGGGTCGTGGCTGAAAGAGGTGGAAAGCCCGAGTTTCAAGAGCTTGTGATGCAGGTCGAACGCGATGGCAGAGGACGCGCCGATGCCCGTCACCACGATGTGCTTCGCGCAAAGTATGGCATCCCGGATGCCTTCAAGGGCGGCAGGGTCGATGATCTCGCGGCTGTCCGTAATGGACTGGGCGGTGGAGAGGACGACCTTTTCGATGATTTCTGGGATACCGTCGCTGGTCTGCACTTCGTCGTAAATCGGCAAAGAGCCGCCGGATGCCACGTCCGCCCGGGTCAGCTCCTGGGCGATGTTCACCCGAAACACCTGATAGGATTCGTAATCCAGTTTGTGAAGGAAGCGCATCACCGTCGGTTCGCTGACGGAACAGGCCGCCGCGAGGTCGCTCAGGCTTTTTGTCATCACGCTTTCTGCGTTGTTCAAAACGTAATCCGCTACAGCGCGCTGGGAAGCGGACAGGGTGTTGTACCTGGACCGTATCAGCGCAAATGCGTTGCTGTTGCCGCCGTATTTGCTGGTAGCCATTCGTTTTCCTCCGCTGGATTTCTCAAGTTAAATTATAAACAAAATACAGGGGTTTGGCAAATCCTGATTCAGTATACCCGTCATTTTACTACGCTGGCAAGAAAAACGAGAGTTAAAAAAGTAACGTTTTTAAATCGATTGACAAGGGTATTTTGCCGTGCTATCATCTGTAGTGTTACTACTACGCAATCCCTTCACACAGTAGTAATCAACCAAATCCGATCCGCACAATCACATCAAGGAGGTATCCCGAATGTACATGTTCCTTTCTCATCACCTTGTGCCCGGCGCATTGGCATAGCCCGGCGAACCCAGCGTTGAGTTGAAGCAGTGCACCGATATCACCGAAACCTGCCCCTTTGCCAGCTTCGTGACCACGCTGCCCAACCACTTCGGCACCCATATGGACGCGCCCCGTCACTTCGTTCCCGGCGGCAAGAACATCAACGAGCTCGGCATCGAATACTTTGTGCATGACAATGTGCTGCTCGTGGACACCCCGAAGGGCGATGCTGAAGGCGTGATGCCCGAAGATCTGATGCCTTACGCTGAGCAGATCAAGGGCGTGACCTGCCTGCTGATTCGCACCGGTTTTGAACAGTATAAGGATTCCGAACCCGAACGCTACCAGCAGAAGGGCCCGTACATCCATCCCGAAACCGGCAAGTGGCTGTGCGCCAACTTCCCGAACCTGCTCGTGATCGGCATGGACTTCCTGTCCATCGGCACTCCCGCCAACACCCTGCCCCCGGAAAGCCACAAGAACCTTCTCGGCTTCTACACCGAAAAGTTCATCTGCGGCATTGAGGACATGCACCTTTCGGATTGCCCTGCCGGCAAGCTCAAGAAGTTCATCAACGCTCCTCTGCGCGTGATCGGTCTGGACAGCTCCCAGGTTGTCTGCATCGCTGAAGTGTAATCAGCGTTTTATAAAGAGGGAAAAGAAGAATAAGCGCAAGGCCGGGCGGCAGCAGCCGCTGCTTCCCGGCTTCGCGCTGGCTTTTTTGAATAACAGCGAAAACAGTGCGGACTATCGCTTTTTGTGGCGATCCGCATTAAAATAAATTTACGACCCATTTATAATTCAGGAGGAACAAACAGATGAGTGGACTAAAAGGAATTTTGCTGGGCGACGCGATGATTCCCTCCCCCGGCTTTGAAGGCGCGTGGGACAAGCACCTTGCCCCCTATGGCGACAAGGTTTTCGTCGGCGACTGGGAGACCAATTGGGATTCCCTGCAGCGCCGTCGTCTCGTGGTCGAGCAGCAAGGACCGGAGGTTGAGCCCTGCGATCCGTTGATTCTTGAGCACGGCAAGGATGCGAACGTGCTTTGCGGACTGTTCATCGCGTGTTCCTCAAAAGTTATGGACGCCATGCCCAACCTGCGCATGATTGGCGTCAGCCGCGCAGGGCTGGAAAACGTCAATGCCGAGGAAGCCACCAAGCGCGGCATTCTGGTGTTCAACGTCATGGGCAGGAACGCCCAGGCGGTCAGCGACTTTGCCGTAGGCCTCATGCTGGCGGAAGCCAGGAACAGCGCCAGGGCGTTCCACGCCATCAAGACCGGTCAGTGGCGCAAAAAATTCTCCAACAGCGAGTTCATCCCCGAACTGGAAGGCAAGACCTTCGGCCTCGTGGGCTTTGGTTACATCGGCAGCCTGGTGGCCAAGAAGCTGCAGGGCTGGGAACCCCGCATCCTCGTGCACGATCCCTATGCCGACCCCGAACGCATCAAGGCCGCCGGCTGCATCCCCGCGTCGCTCGAAGAAGTGTTCAGCGAGTCCGACTTCGTCAGCCTGCACGCCCGTCTGACCAAGGAAAACAAGGGCATGATCGACGCGCGCCTCATCGGCATGATGAAGTCCACCGCTATCCTCGTCAACACCGGCCGTTCCGGTCTGGTGGATCAGGATGCTTTGGTCGCCGCTCTTCGTGAAAAGCGCATCCTCGGCGCCGCGCTGGACGTATTCGACGAAGAACCCCTTCCCAGCGATTCCCCCTTCCTTGAACTGGACAATGTGACCCTGACCACCCACATCGCCGGCACCACCGCGGACGCGCTGGGCAAGTCCCCCTATCTTCTGATGAACGAGATGGCGAAGTTCCTCCGCGGCGAGGATTCCGGCTTCATCGTGAACCGCGCTGTGCTGGAAAACCCGGAATTCAAGGCCTGGCTTGAGGGTGTGCGCAAATGATGACGAATTTCAACACCATGCTGCGAGATGCTTATGATAAGCATTACGCGGTGGGCTCCTTCAATATCTATAATTACGAAACCATGCGCGGCGTGCTAGAAGCCGCGAAGAAAACGGGCATCAGGCAGGTCATCATGGCGTTTGGGGCAAAGTACCTGGAAAACATGAGCCTGACCGAAGCCGTTTCCATGGCATCCGCCATGAGCAACGAAGGGGTGGACATCTGCCTGCACCTTGACCATTGCAAGGACATGAACACCATCTACGAAGCCATCCGCGCAGGATTCGGCAGCGTGATGTATGACGGCAGCGCCCTTCCATACGAGGAAAACGTGGCGAACACCAAACGCGTCTGCGAAGTGGCCCACGCCTGCGGCGTCAGCGTCGAGGCGGAGCTGGGCTCCATCGCCGCAGGCTTGGAAAGCCACGAGGGCGAAGAGACGGATGTAGAAAAGTACACCGACCCCGAAAAGGCCGCCGAGTTTGTCAAACTCACCGGCGTGGACGCGCTGGCGGTTTCCGTGGGCACCGTTCACGGCCTTTATAAGGGCGAGCCGAACATCCGGACGGACATTCTGGAGCGTATCGACGCGGTTTGCGGCATTCCTCTGGTTCTGCACGGCGGCAGCGGCATTCCGGAAGAGACCATTCGCGCCTGCATCGAGCGGGGCATTGCGAAAATCAACGTCAACACCGAAATCAGCAGCCACTGCGTGAAAAAGACCGCGGAACTGCTGGCATCCGCTGAGAAGAAGCCCCATTTGAGCGTACTTGCCACCAAACAGCAGGCGTGGGTGGCGGAAGTGGTGGAAAAATACATTCGTTTCTTTGCGGGCTGATCGCAAGGTTCAAAGGGCGGGTTCACCCTGCCCTTTGCTATGGGGAGGAAGAGGATGAAGACGATCATAACCATAGACGCGGGAACACAGAGCCTGCGAGCGGGCGTGCTGACGGTGAAGGGAGACATTCTGTTTTCCGCCAGCAGGGACTACAGCCCGGTTTTCTCGCCCGGAAACAGAGCGGAGCAGGACCCGGCAACCTGGAACAGCGCGCTTTTTGAAACGCTGAAGGATGTGGGAGACTTCCTTCAAAGCACACAGGAAGCGCAGCCGGACTGCATCGCCATCACCAGCCAGCGTGCCTCCGTGATTCCCGTGGACGCAGAGGG
>JBMNTW010000149.1:0-4796 GCA_050945935.1 Christensenellales bacterium | reverse complement strand
GGCGCTGCTCCTTCCCGCAATAGGCGCAAAACACCGCGTCATCCTGAATGCTTTTGCCGCAATGGCTGCACTTCACGTGCGGCCTCCTGTGTGCTTTTACTTCTATATAATATATGGCTGTTTTAGTATATTTTGGTCTATCTTCCCGATTAAAATGCCGGACTGCATGCGCAGTCCGGCGGCGTTTTGAAAAGTAGAATGTTTCTCGTTTCAACAGAATATAAATACCCGTAACCAAGAAACGGACCGCGACACCGCGATCCGTTTGCTGTTTCATTCATACATGGATATCAGGGTTACGCATTCATGCTGATGTGGATGTCTCCCTCGCTGATTTCGCCCTCCACGCAGATGATTTCCCGGTCGGGCAGCATGGTCTTCAGCCTTGCCGCGAAGCTCACCGGTTCGGAAACAGGCGTGGCGCCCAGCACGATGATTTTCGCGCCCTGCTCCTTCGCGGTCTGCACCAGCGTGCCGGCCACGTCGTCCGCGCGGACGATGAGCAGTTCGCCGCCGCTTTCATTCGTTTGGGTAAAGAGCAGCTCCATGGCTTCCGACTCGTTGCGGTCGCCCATCACGCATTCCCCGTTGCGCAGCGCGTGCACCACCAGAAGTTGCGCCCGATGCTTGAAGGCAAGGCGAGCGCCCAGCTCGATGAGCCGGGCGCAGGTTTTCTGCCGGGTCACGCACACCATAATGACTGGTTTCATTCGGATGTGTATGCCTCTTTTCTGCCGGCCAAGGCGTTGCTTTGCCGGGTATTCTTTTGTGTTAGTCGGCGCTGGGGCCGGCTTCCACGATTTCCTTGGGCATGTTATCGTACTTGGCAAAGTTCTTGGCGAAGCGCGCCGCCAGGTCTTTCGCGGCGGCGTCGTAGGCCGCCTTGTCCTCCCAGGTCTTTCTGGGGTCCAGCACCTCGGCGGGAACGCCGGGGCAGGAGGTGGGTATCAGCACCTTGAACACGGGGTGCGGCACGAACTCGACCTTTTCCAGTTCGCCGTTCAGCGCGGCGGAGACCATGGCACGGGTGTGCTTGATGGACATGCGCTTGCCCACGCCGTAAGGGCCGCCAGACCAGCCGGTGTTCACGAGGTAGACATGGGTGTCGTGCTCGTCGATCTTCTTGCCCAGCATGTCGGCATACACCGAGGGATGCAACGGCAAAAACGGAGCGCCGAAGCAGGTGGAGAAGGTGGTCTGGGGTTCCTTCACGCCGCGCTCGGTGCCGGCGAGCTTGCTGGTGTAACCCGATACGAAGTGGTACTTCGCCTGCTCGCGGGTGAGCTTGGAGATGGGGGGCAGCACGCCGAAAGCGTCCGCCGTCAGGAAGATAACGGTTTTGGGATGCCCTGCGTGACCGGGAATCAGGCAGTTGGGAATGAACTCCACGGGATAGCCCACGCGGGTGTTTTCGGTGATGGAAGCGTCGAAGAAGTCGAACTCACGGGTCTCATCGTCCATCACCACGTTTTCCACCAGAGAGCCGAAGCGGATGGCGTCGTAAATCTGGGGTTCGTTTTCATGGGTGAGGTTGATGCACTTGGCGAAGCAGCCGCCTTCCATGTTGAACACGCCGTCGTCGCTCCAGCCGTGCTCGTCGTCGCCGATGAGGCGGCGGTCCGGGTCGGCGGAAAGGGTGGTCTTGCCCGTGCCGGACAGGCCGAAGAAGATGGCCACGTCCCCGTCTGCGCCCACGTTGGCGGAGCAGTGCATGGGGAACACGCCTTCCTTGGGCAGAATGTAGTTCATCACGGAGAACACGGACTTCTTGATCTCTCCGTTGTACTGGCTGCCGCAGATGAGCACCATGCGCTCCTTGAAGTTGACGATGATCGCCGCTTCGGAGCGGGTGCCGTCCACTTCGGGAATGCAGTTGAAGCCGGGGGCGGCAACGATGGTGAAGTCCGGCTCGTAGCCGACAAGCTGTTCTTCCGTCGGGCGGATGAGCAGCTGGTGGATGAACAGGTTCTGGCTCGCCAGCTCGTTCACCACGCGGAAGCGCTTGGAGTACTTCGGGTCAGCGCCGGCAAAGCCGTCAAACACGAAGATTTCCCGGCCCTGCAGATACGCGAAAATGCGCTTTTTAATGTTTTGATAAGTGTCTTCCGACATGGGGACGTTGACCTTGCCCCAGTCGATCTCGTCGTGCACGTCGGGCGTGTCTACGGTGTACTTGTCGTTAGGGGAACGGCCTGTATATTTACCGGTGGTGACCACCAGCGCCCCCGTGGCGGAAAGGCGGCCTTCGCCGCGGCGCAGGGCCTGTTCCACAAGGCGGGCGGGGGACAGATTGCGGTAGACGGCTTTGGGGTTGATGATACCCAACTTTTCCAGGGCAGCTACCATGATGTGATCCTCCTGTCTTATGTTGCGTCAATATTGCATAAACGATGATAAAGTCTGCACTTCCCGGGTTCGCGCCTTCCCTTTGAACGTGCCGCCGTCCGGAGTGCAGACTGTGGTTTGCAGGACGCGCAGGACCAAGGGCGATGAAAAATGGGCGAAATCTCGAAAAACACTCCTGCGCGCCAAAGTTCGTCACTTAGCATGATATACTAAAATGCAGAATTAATCAAGGGTAACTTTCATTTTTGGGGTTTTGGGGCGCTTCGCCGCCGCCGGAAAAAAGGCGCTGCCTTCCATCTTGAAAAAACCGCTCAAACCCAAGCGTTCTCCCTTTGTTCCACATGCCAGAATCCCCTGCGCGCGCAGAGAAAAGGCTTATACGGCGATAAAGAGAAACGAAATTCGTTATTTTATTAACTTCACACGCTCTGCCAATTTCCGCCAGAATGCCGCGTTTTTTCCCCTTTGGGCGAAGGCTTGTCCATCTTCACCCCCTATGTTTTTCCCCGAAGGGCTTCAAAAAATGAACTTTTAGCAAAAACAAACGATAAATGCGTTTTTCTTCGTCACACTTTGATATAATGCCTTAGAACAGTAGGAATACCCTATATATAGAGCATTCACGGAGGTCCCAAATGCGAAAACTTGCCGCCTTGATTCTGACTCTGGCCTTTTCGGCGGCCGCTTTCCTGACGCCCTTATTTGCTCTGCCGGTCATGGCCGCCACGGACTATTCCGTCGTCCGCGTTCGCCTTTCCGCCAGCTATGACGACATCAACCTCGGCGTCAAAGGCGTCTATCTGTTGAAGGAAACCGGGGCGACGATCTCTTCGGATATCAACATATCCCTCATGGGCAGCCAGCTCGTGGTCCGCTCGGGTGCAAACGTGCTGTTTTCCGGCACGGAGTTCACCCTCATCCGCCAGTCCGGACTGCTTCGGCAGTACAACCGCCAGCACGGATGGCGCCACTACCTTGGGGATATGCACTACAAAGTGATGCCCGACGGGCTGGGCGGCTACAAGCTCACGGTGACCAATTACGTGGGCATGGAGGACTACCTCATCGGCGTGGTGGGCTACGAAATGAGCAACACCTTCCCGCTGGAGGCGCTCAAAGCCCAGGCGGTGACCGCGCGAAGCTACGCCGCCAGCAAGATCTCCCCTTCCGCTTCGTACGACATTGTGGATACCGCCAGCGACCAGGTCTACAAAGGATATGATTCCACGCTGACCAACGTCATCGCCGCCGTCAACGCCACCAAAGGTCAGGTGCTGACCAACTTCTCCGGCGCGCTGGTGATGGCTTACTATTCCGCCAGCAACGGCGGCCAGACCGAAACCACCCTCAACGCCTGGGGCACCGCCCTTCCCTATTTCCAGATGAAGGACGACCCCTATGACCTTCGAAACCCCATGTCCCCCGTTGCGCGGCTGACGCTGCCGAAGGTGGTTTCGGAAGCCTCCCCGCTGGACGCTTCCCTTTCCGCGTACTTAAAGAGCCAGATTTCCCCCAGGCTTACGGCGCTGGGCTATTCCGGCTTTACGGACACGTTCTCCATCATCGGCTGCTCCGCCGCGGTGCCCTATGCGCCCAAGTACGCTGCTCCCAGCCGGTGCTACACCCGGGTGAAGCTGTATTTGACGGTGGGCGTTTCCGGAGCGGGCTCTTCCATCGCACCGCCGCAGTTCCTTCCGCTGGAGGGCATTCCCGACTACATGCTCTACGTCAACGAAAACCGCCTGGTGACTCTGGCGGAAAAGGCGCAGATCGAAGCGGCGTTTTATGCCTCGTTTTCCGGCGGCGCAGCGGGCGGCACCGTTCCCGTGGAACTGGATTTGGCTTTTTCCGACCTTGTTGCCGCCGGGCTGTTCACCAACACCAGTCTGCGCATGTTCGACGTGGAGGAAACCGCCACCGCCTTTGAACTGGTGAACCGCCGCTACGGCCACGGCGTGGGCATGAGCCAGCGCGGCGCCCAGCAGATGGCGACGGAAGGCCTGTCCTATATGGACATTCTCAACTTCTACTTCTCGAACGTGACCATTTCCCAGATTTCCACCGTTTCCTCCACCGCGGACACGGTGACCAACCCCAACGGCCCGGTGGAAGTGGTGGTGACGCTGCCCGAGCCTTCCGCCGTTTCCGGCACCCTTACAGCACAGACCGCGGTGAAGGCGAAGCCCTCCTCCTCCGCTTCCACGGCGGTGACGCTCAAGTCCGGCGCGCAGGTGCAGGTGGTGGGCCATCACGACGGATGGCTGCTGGTACTGACTTCCTCCGGCAAGTGCGGCTATCTGCCGGACAGCGCCGTCAGCCTGGATCTGGATGAAGGCGTAATCGCCATGGCGACCAAGGACTTCAACCTGAAGGCGGACGGTTCTTCCTCCTCCGCCAGCATCGGCATCGTGAGAAAGGGCGACCGCGTGCAGCTCATCGCCGAGAACGGC
>JBMNTW010000148.1:0-4815 GCA_050945935.1 Christensenellales bacterium | reverse complement strand
AGCAAAGCCCGAACCGCTGACGGCGGAGGAAAAGCGCGACTGGCTGAACCGGTTTAACAGCGTTTCGCTGGCGAGCGACGCCTTCTTCCCCTTTGAGGACAATATCCTCCGCGCGAAAAAAAGCGGCGTTGCCTTCATCGCCCAGCCCGGCGGCTCCATACGGGACGAACAGGTCATCAAAGCCTGCGACGAACTCGACATCGCCATGGCGTTCACCGGTGTCCGCCTGTTCCATCACTGATTACTTCGCCCCGAAGGACGCCCTTGCGGACGGACCCTTCGGGGCGGTATACTGATTGAGCCTTAAAGTAAAAAGCGCCGTGCGGCGCAATCAACACAAGCGAGGACAGCATGAGCAAAGACCGTTACGAATCCCCCCTTTCCTCCCGCTATGCGTCGGACGAGATGCAGTACCTCTTTTCCGCCCAAAACAAGTTTTCCACCTGGCGCAAGTTGTGGGTCATCCTCGCCGAAAGCGAGATGGAGCTGGGTCTGCCCGTGACCAAAGAGCAGGTGGAGGAGCTCGCCGCCCATACGGAGGACATCGACTTTGACAAAGCCGCCGCTTATGAGCGCAAACTTAGGCACGACGTGATGGCCCACGTCCACGCCTACGGGGACGTTTGCCCCAAAGCAAGGTCCATCATCCACCTTGGCGCAACATCCTGCTACGTGGGGGACAATACGGATATTCTGATCCTCCGGGACGCGCTCAAGCTCATTCGCGCCAAGGTCGCGGCGGTCGCCCGCGCGCTTTGCGGCTTTGCGAAGGAGTACGCCCGCCTTCCCACGCTGGCGTTTACCCATTTTCAGCCCGCCCAGCCCACCACCGTGGGCAAGCGTGCCACGCTGTGGATCAACGACCTGCTTTCGGATCTTCGTGAGCTGGACTTTGTGCTGTCCGACCTGAAGCCTTTGGGCTGCAAGGGCACGACTGGGACCCAGGCGAGTTTTCTGGAGCTGTTCGAAGGGGATTACAAAAAGGTCAAAAAGCTGGACTGGCTGATTACACAAAAGATGGGGTTTGAGAGCAGCGTCGCCGTCTCCGGTCAGACCTATTCCCGTAAAACCGACTCCAGGGCGCTGAACGTTTTGTCGCAGATCGCCCAGAGCGCGGCGAAGTTCAGTAACGACATCCGCCTTTTAGCCCACCTCAAGGAGGTGGAGGAGCCCTTCGAAAAGCACCAGATCGGCTCCTCGGCGATGGCGTACAAAAGAAACCCCATGCGAAGCGAACGGCTGGCGAGCCTTGCCCGCTACGTGATGACGGACGCGCAAAACGCCGCCTTCACCGCTGCCGCTCAGTGGTTCGAGCGCACGCTGGACGATTCCGCAAACCGCAGAATCGCCGTGGCGGAAGCGTTCCTGGCGACGGACGCGGTGCTGAATCTTTACCTGAACATCGCCTCCGGTCTGGTGGTGTACGAAAAGGTCATCCGCGCCCATCTGGAGGCGGAACTGCCCTTCATGGCGACGGAAAACATCCTCATGGCCGCCGTGAAAGCCGGCGGGGACAGGCAGGAACTGCACGAGCGCATCCGCCGGCACAGCGTGGAAGCCGCCCGCATGGTCAAAGAGGAGGGAAAACCCAACGACCTCATCCAGCGCATCGCCGGAGATGAAGCCTTCGGTCTGACGGAGGAGGAAATCCAGAACAGCTTACGTCCTGAAAACTTCATCGGCTGCGCGGCGATGCAAGCGGTGGAGTTCGTGGAAACCGTCGCCCTGCCCATGCTCGAAGGTTATGAACTGCCCGACCGTACCGCGGAAATCAGCCTGTAACTCCAAAATCAAAAGAACGGCTCCAAAGAGCCGTTCTTTTTTGCTGTTCGCTACACTTCCGTTGCCAGGGCGAGCACCACCTGCTGGGTGTTTTTCAAATCCTCGATGGCGATGTGCTCCGAAACGCCGTGAGCGCCCGTCATGCCTGTGCCGATGTTGACGGCGGCGATGCCGTTGGCGTTCAGCCAGGTGGCGTCCGAACCGCCGAAGGTGCGCTCGACTTTCGTCTGAACGCCCAGTTTTTCGTAAATGGCGCACAGGCGCTGAATGATGCCGCTCTCCTCTGGAACGAACAGCACGTCCGAATGGCGGTGCTGCTCCATGGAGAAGGACGCGCCGTACTTGTCGCAGGCGTCAGACAGGGCGCGCTCAATCATCAGTATGTGCTCCTGCAGTGTTTCCTCGGCAAAGGAGCGCACGTCGATCTGGAACGTCGCCTTTTCGGGCACGATGTTGTACTTGCCGGGAGCTAAAAGGTTCGCCACGTTGATGGTGGAGTTCTCGTCCACATTGCCGCAGGGAAT
The DNA here is from genome assembly GCA_050945935.1 of Christensenellales bacterium. GTDB lineage: Bacteria > Bacillota > Clostridia > Christensenellales > CALWSW01 > CALNBC01. The sequence goes on along the minus strand of JBMNTW010000148.1, from coordinate 2,509 downwards.
GGCGGCAATGGCGTCCGCCGCCACCTTGATGGCGTGGATGCCACTTTTCGGGTCCACGGCGGCGTGGGCAGCCCTGCCTTGAATGGCAATGTCCAGTATCATCATGGCGGGGGCGCGGTTGATGATGCAGCCCTTCATGGAACTGTCCAGAACCACCGCTTCTTTGGCGCTGATTTTGGAATAGTCGGCGTGCTTGGAGCCTAAAAGGCCGATTTCCTCGCACACGGTGAACAGCACTTCGATGGGGCGGTGGGGAAGGCCGCTTTCCACGATTTGCTCCAACGTTTCCATGACGGCGGCAACGCCGGACTTGTCGTCCGCCGCCAGAATGGTGTCTCCGGAGGAGCGGATGATGCCGTTGTCAATCACCGGGCGGATGCCCTTTCCGGGGGCGACGGTGTCCATATGGGCGCAAAACAGCAGCGGTTCGCCGGTGCCTTCGAGTTTTGCGATGATGTTGTATCCGTCCGAACCGCATTCGGGTCCGACGGGGTCGATGATGACCGAAAGCCCCAGAGCCTTCAGCTCGCTTTCAATGAGCTGACAGAAGGGGAGTTCAGAGCGGGATTCGCTGTCGACAGTAACGTAACGGATGAAGCGTTCAACAAGTCGGTCCTGGGTCATGTTAGCCTCCGCTAATTTTTATGGTTATTCTTAGCATAGCACGCCGGAAGCACATTGTCCACGTCAGTTTGTGACCGAGTGCAGCCAAAAAAAACGGGCGGGTGCGCCGCCCGAAGCTGAACAGAGGAATCAACGCCCGAACAGGTTCGGACGGATGCGCTGCCCGTAGTATTCCACAAACAGCCCGAAAAAGAAGTCCGCCGCAAGGAAGGCAATCTGCAGCGCCGCCGCAGCGGCAATCCACAAAGCAGGCGTCATCTCCCAGGGAAGGAGGGAGGTTATCGCCATGCCGAAAACCCTAACCAGCAAAAACCCCCACAAAAACACGCCGGCGTCAAAGCAGAGCAGAAGCAGCAGCTTGGAAACCACGCGGTTCAGCGGGGAAAACAGGTCCCGCAACACGGCGTACCAGGCAAGGAAGCAGGCATAGGGCAGTATGGCGATTTTGTTTGGCAGAATCAGCAGCGAAACGCCCAGCGCCGCGGCGGAACACAACGCCGCAAGCCCCCGTCTGCCCTCCACGGCGGCGACGGCGGGCAGAAACGCCGCGATAAAGTAAAAGCCAAGCCGTCCGGCGGGCAGATAGGCGGCCGCAACCAGGCATACGACGGTCAACGCCGTCAGTACGCCCCCGAAGGCCGCCCGTTGTGCAGGAGACTTTACTTTCATGCCATGCCCTCAGCAGCAGCGGATGAAATCGCCGCCCATCATTTCGCAGCAGCAGTCCAGGCACCACAGGGTCTGGCAGACCTGGCACATATCCATTCCGCCCCTTCTTTGCATGCCGTAGGACTGATAGGAGCGCACCAGCGCTTCGTAAGCGTTTCGGTACTCGACGTTGCTCGGGTCCATGCTGGCGGCGCGTCCCAGGGAGTCCCGCGCCGCGTCGTAGGCGCCCCGGCGCATTTTGATGATGCCGTTCAGATAGAACCACTCGGCGTTCTGCAGCGGGATGCTGCGCAGCACCGCTTCCGCGGCGTTGAGGTTGTTCGCCGAAAGGTACTGACGCACGCGATAAAACTCCGAAGCGTAATCGCCGGAGTAGCCCGAAGAAGAGCCGGAATGGCTTGCGCTTCCGGTTCCGGAGGAGCTTTGCGAGCTGTACTGGGAGCGGTTATCCCGCCTCGTCAATACATCATATGCTTCGTTGATCTCTTTAAGCTTTTCCGCGGCAAGATCGGAGAGCGGGTTGTTGACATACTGGTCGGGATGATACTTCTTCACAAGGTCCCGGTACGCCCGGCGGATCTCGTCTTCGCTGGCGCCTTCGCGCAATCCCAAGATTTTATAAGCTTCGCTGAGGCTCATGTTTCCTCCTGTGTGTCGGCACTGGGGCAGACAGCTTTATCGACTGCCATTGTACCATGTTCTTCGCCCGTTGAACATTCCGGACCGGTATATTTTGCAAGCAGTTTGCGCGTTCGTTCCGGCGCGCCGTCCGCAAGGGTGTTAATAACAATGGGGGTCAAAGGTCCTTCCGGCAGAAAGGGCAGCGCGGTGGAAGCTTCGTACAGCGAGTGGAGCAGATTGAACTCCACGCGCTCACGCTCCTGTTTTGCCGCCGCAGAAGAACCGAAGCGCTTAAGCAGCACGTTGTAGTTTCCCTGTTTTTCGTCCTTCTCAAGGTCGTCCCAGGCGTCTATCAGATACACCCACCGCCCGATGTTTCTGCCCATCCAGGCAAGGGGTTCCTTTGCCTTTCCCGCCCCCGGAATGTTGGCGAACACCGCCTCCATGACATCCCCGAAGGCAAGGGCGGGTTCGTCGATGCTGTCGCACCCTTCTTTTTCCAAAGAGGAAAGCCTCACCATACCCGCTTCCACGGCGGGAAGGACGGACGAAAGCCGGTTCGCCGCTTTTCGGTATCCCCGGTGGAAGGCAATCG
>JBMNTW010000147.1:0-4835 GCA_050945935.1 Christensenellales bacterium | reverse complement strand
GATGAACGCATCGCCAATGTGTTCCTGGCAGTGGGTATTCCGGCACACATCAAGGGGTACCACTTCCTCAGGGAGGCGGTGAAGCAAGTCTACTCGGACCGATCCATCATCAACTCCATCACAAAGGAGTTATACCCCGGCGTGGCCCGCACGTTTGACACCACCGCCAGCAAGGTGGAGCGTGCCATCCGCCACGCCATCGAGGTGGCCTGGGCAAGAGGAAAGATTGAAAACATCAACGGCATTTTCGGCTACACGATTTACGGCAAGCAAGAAAAGCCCACCAACGGCGAGTTCATTGCCCTTGTAGCGGATAAGCTGCTGATTGATGACTTGACCAGATCGGAGCAGAGTAAAGCGGTATGAGTTGTGTAAGTCATGCGGAGGCGAACTCCGAAACGCTACTGTCCGGGCGCAGGGCGCGCCCAGACCCAAAAAATGAATAACGGCTCCGGAATTTTCTGCCGGAGCCGTTTTAGATTGCGCTTTTTTATTACTTCTGAACCGCGATTTTGCCTTCCCGCACCAGCCGCACAAAGGTCTTTGCCACTTCGGGGTCGAACTGATAGCCCGCCTGGCGCTCGATTTCCTGCAGCGCGAACGCCACGGTGCAGGAAGTCTTGTACGGCCGTTCGGAAACCATGGCGTCAAACGTGTCCGCCACGGCGAGGCAGCGGGCGCCGAAGGGAATCTCCTCGCCGGAAATGCCCCTGGGGTAACCCTTGCCGTCCCACCGCTCGTGGTGGGCGAGCACCGTGGGAATAACGTAGTTCAAAGAAGGAATGTGCTTGATGATCTCGATGGACATCACCACATGCTGCTTGATGGTGCCGTACTCATCCACATCCAGCTTGCCGGGCTTGATGAGGATGGATTCGGGTATGCCAATCTTGCCGATATCGTGCAAAAGCGCCGCTTCCCGCAGCATGGGAATCTGGCTTTCGTCCATCCCCATTTCCAGAGCAAGGGTAACGACGTAGTTCGCCACCTTCTGGGAATGGCTGAAGGTGAAGTGGTCCTTGGCGTCGATGGCGGCGGCGAGAGCGTACACCGTGCTGGCGTAGGGAATCTGTTCGCGCTTTTCGTAATCGTCCGTCTTTCCCGGGGTGTACACATGGATGCAGTTCTTGCCGGCGTCCTTTGCCGCCACCTTGGCGAAATCCGCCCTTCGCACCAGCTCGTCCGCGCTCTGGGCGGTGTGGGGGAAGATGCTGACGCCGCCGCTCACCGTCAGGAAGCGCTTGGTCTGGTCCTCGTGATAGGTAAAGTCCGTTTCGATGGTGCGCCGGATGCATTCGGCAACGGTCTTCGCCCGGTGCCCGTCCGTCCCCGGTAAAAAAATGGTGAAGGACTGGCCGCTGTAACGGTAGCACGTGCCTTCCAGCCCCACCACATTTTGAATCAGCCTGCCGATGCGCCGCAAGGCAAGGTCGCCTTCGTAGCTGCCGTGCATGTCGTTATACAGCTTGAAAAGGTCCACGTCGATGAGAATTAGGCCCAGCGTGGTGCCTTCGGCTTTGGCCTTTCCGACTTCCTTTTCCAGATCCTCGTAGAAGGAGCGGCGGTTCAATAGGCCGGTGAGCTCGTCCGTCCTTGCCTGGAGTTTGGCCCGTTCGTACATGCGGGCATTGTCAATGGCGATGGCGGTGGAGGTGCCCAGGGACTGCAGAATGTCCATATCCTCCACGGTATACTCGGCGGCGCGTTCCGGAGCGGAAAGCAGCAGCATGCCGATGAGGGAATCCCTGCAAATCAAAGGCACGAAAAACTCAATCTCATGCTCCTTCAAAAGCGCCTTTTCTGAAGTCCACATCGAGCGGAAATACGGAAGCAGGGCGATCTGCCGGTAGGTCAAACACCGCTTGTTCTCCAGCAGCCAGGAAACGATGGGGTTGTGGGTGGAAATGCTGATTTCCGGCTGGTCCAGCACGTTGGCCGAATGGGCGGTGTAATAGCATTCCTTTTCAAGGTCGCGCAGAAGCACATAAACCCTGCCCGCTTCCACACCTTCCTTCACGGCGGAGGCGAACTCCGCCAGCAGCTTGTCCAGATCCAGATTGTTGGCGATGTTCACGGAAAAGCTGCGCAGCGCCTGCCGCTTGATGTAATCCGCGTTGACGTAGAACTTATCCACCACGGCGCGGCTTAAAATGTTGACAATCTGCAGCGCGATGCCGAACAGCACCGCAAACGCCACGGCGCGCACCGTTTCAAAGGAGCCGTTCGCCGGCAGGATGGAGGCGAGCACATCGTCCAGATAAAATCCGGCAACGCCCAGCCCCACCGTCAGTATCAGCGAAATCAGGGCGAAAATCAGCCCGCGGGTAAGCACGAACTTGAATGTGAAGGCGCGACGGGAATAAATCACCCTTAAAAACAGACCGGTGGCGATGAGCCCCGCCACAATGTCCACCGGGAACCGGTTCACAAAGGGTACTGTGCGGGCGGCGTAGCTCAGCACCATCAGCGAAAGGCTGACCGCCATCGTCCGGAAGGTTTTTTGGTTGACCTTGCCCGCGTCGTAGCACTTTTTGACCATCCTGAAGGTGGCCCACACGGCGAAGAGTATGAAAATCGCCGGGAACACCACCGTCCAGCGGATGGTGTAACTCACCGAAGCCATGCCGCTGCCCGCATCCATCAGTGTGCGGTCCTGCACGAACACGCCGAAAAGGTTCAACACCACCATCACAACGGTGGAAAGCAGCCACAGCGTGCGCTTCAGCCTTCGGACCACCACGCCCAGCAGGTTCGAGAAGAACTGATAGACCACCGGCGGCATGTATATCATCGTCGTGGTCAGCACCACGCTCCAGAAGGCATAGCCGGGGAAGGCGTTGAGCTTCATCAAAAGGGAAGCCATCGTCCACCCGATGGTGCAGGCCAGCACCAGCATGATGGACTTGATGTTCCTGTCTTTTTTGGAGATGGAAAACACAACCATCAAAAGGGCGTAGGCCGCCAGGGCGATCATCGATGCAGTCCAGTACGCGATGCGCAAAACTTGGCGTCCTCCTTCCTTTGTGGTCTTCGCTGGGGAAAAACGTTACGTTAAAGCCGGAAGAAACTCAGTGCATAAACGTGGTGGGGCGGATGCGCTGCAAAAGTTCGATCACGTCAATTCGAGGGGGGTTGACCTTCCGCATGCGCCTGCCGGACGCCTTTTCGTACTCCTGAATGCTGCCGGCGGGCAGAATCTCCACCTTCAGGGGGTCCATGCCAAGCAAACCCTTCAAATCGCCGTACTCGCTCTCAAGATATTTGAAATAGATGGACATCTGTTCCCGAATCAGATGCTCCGTGGCGCCGCTTTCGTACATGGCGTCTTTCTCCACCTCCACATAAAGGTGCAGATAGGGGCGCCTTTTTTCGTCGTACTCCTTGAGGGCGAAGTAGCGGGAAATGCCCAGCCTTGAAAGCGTGAGCGCCTCGTCGATGGTCTCTTTGGTGATGCGGGTGAAACCGGCAATGTCGATCACGTCCGGCGTGCGGTCCATGTAGCACATCATCGGCAAATCGATGCCGTTTTTGCCGTCCCGCTCCCTAAGGCACAGGTACATGTCTCCCAGCCGGTAGCGCACAAAGGCGCCGCCGTGCAGCGTGGTGAGCACCAGCTCGTACCGTTCGCCCGCCTTGAGCTCGTTCATCAGCACCGTGCGGGGCGTGTAAGCCGGGTCTTCCAGGGACTTGACCATGTCCGCCTCGGGGACGAATTCGTAGAAGTTGCTGTCCGGGAAGAACACAAGACCGTTCCTTGCCCAGGTTTCGGTGCCCACGATGGTGGACTCGGCGCTGCCCGTCACCTCGTGGGGAACGATGCCCCACTGGTCCTTGATGCGCTCCTTGTAGAACGCGCTGTCCGTCCCGGTGATAATCAGGCCTTTCAGCGAGAATGCGTCCGCCGGCTTGACCTTGCGCCGTTCCGCCTTCGCCTTTGCCATGGCCTTGACCATGCGCGCCATCATGCGGGGGGAAAGGTCGTCCACACCTTGCTCATCCTCCGGCGCGTTCAACAGCGTGAAGTTTTCGCCCAGCCTGCAGGCAAAGCTCGCCATGCCGAAAAACAGGTCGATTCCGTTCTTCATGCCGAGGCGGATGCCAAGGTCCGCCGCCTGCGCAACGCTCATGGAGTCCAAAGCTTTCACGGGGGGAATCACGTCCAGCGCGCCGCCGAGCACGTGGGGAAGAAGACCAGTTTCGTAAGGAAGCGGCGGCATGCCGCAAAGTATGCTGTCATGGGGGCGAAGGGCGGTCTTTCCCCGCTTGTCACTGGCGGAAAGAACCATCGCCGCGATGAGGTTTTTGCGATAACACTCCAGCATGGCGGGGGTGTAGGGCGCGTAGCGCACCTGATGGCGGCTGCCCTCCCAGGCGGAACGGATCCACACCGCGGGTTTTTGGGGAAGCAGATCCTCCCGCTTGTTGGCCAGCAGGCTGGAATAGTCCGCGTAGGTGGTCAAGGGCACGGTTGAACGGAACTCGTCCATGCTTTTGGGGGTTTTTGCGCCAAAAAAGCGCCTACCCAGCCCTGATTCGTCCAGGAGGGTAAGCTGCTCCAGCAAAAGGCGTTCCTGCACTGCCATGAACTGTTCGATGGAAAAGTCCAAAAAGCCGCAGTACTCCGTCCACAGGCTCTTTTGATCCCGCAGGAGCAAGCCATGGTCGAAGCGCCGCATACTTTTAACCTCCTTTCGGCCTTTGCCGGGTCAATCAGCGAGAGGTCGCAGTCCGTTCACAAAAAGTTTACAATTCAGTTGAAGCGAAACCTTTGACCGGTTTTCAAAAAAGCTGATAAATTGCTTCACCTTTTCAATTTGAGGTGAAAACCACGGGTT
>JBMNTW010000146.1:0-4839 GCA_050945935.1 Christensenellales bacterium | reverse complement strand
AATCTGCATGCCGGTGAACTCTTCCATGGAGCGGAAGGCTTCCGCCACCTGATACGCCATGCATTCAAGCGCCGCGCGGCAGATGTGCGCCTTGGTGGTGCCGCGGGTGATGCCGATGATGGTGCCGCGGGCGTAGGGGTCGGAATAGGGGGCGCCCAGGCCGCTGAAGGCGGGCACGAAGTACACGCCGCCGTTGTCCTCGACGGTGTTGGCCAGCTTTTCGCACTCGGCGGCCTCGCTGATGATGCCCAGGCCGTCCCTCAGCCACTGGATGGCCGCGCCGGACACGTTGGCCATGCCCTCGATGCCCCACTGCTGCATGCCCTTCGGGCCGCACAGGCCGATGTTGAAGCAGCCGCCGCCGGCGCCCTTGGGGGTTTCGCCGGTGTTGAGGATCATGAAGGAGCCGGTGCCATAGGTGTTCTTGATCATGCCGGGCTTGACGCAGGCCTGGCCGAAGGCCGCGGCGGACTGGTCGCCCGCGATGCCGGCGATGGGCACTTTCGCGCCGAAGAACTCGTTGGGGTCGGTGTAGGCGAAGATTTCGGAGGAGGGGCGGATCTCAGGCAGGATGGAGCGCGGGATGCCCAGCTCCTGCAGGATGCCCTCGTCGTAGTCCATGGTGTGGATGTTGAACAGCAGCGTGCAGGATACGTTGGAATAGTCCGTCACATGGGCCGCGCCGCCGGACAGCTTCCAGACCATCCAGCTGTCCACCGTGCCAAAGATGACGTTGCCGGCGTCCACTTCCGCCTTGACTTCGGGCAGGTTCTTCAGCACCCATTCGATTTTGGGCGCGGCGCAGTTGGTCACGATGATCATGCCGGTGCGCTCGACGATGCCGGCACCGTCCTTGGCGATCAGCTCGTCGCAGCGGGCGGCGGTGCGAATGTCCTGCCAGACGATGGCGGGGCAGACGGGCCTGCCGGTGTGCTTATCCCAGAAAACGGTGGTTTCGCGCTGGTTGGTGATGCCGATGGAGTCAATGTCCTTCGGGTCGATGCCGCCCTTGTCCAGCGCTTCCTTGACGACGCGCATGGACACGTCGTAGATTTCCTGGGGGTCGTGCTCCACCCAGCCGGGCTGCGGGAAGTACTGCGTGAATTCGCTGTAAGCCGAGGAGACGATGTTCGCCTTGCGGTCGAAAACGATGGCCTTGGTGCCTGTGGTGCCCTGGTCGATGCCGAGAACGTATTTGCCCATGGTTGCCTCCTGATTGATAATATTTTACCAGAAATGAGAGAAATGAACACAGGTGTTAAAAGTATTTTATTACATCAAAATCCCGTGGTCAACCAAATTTTGGTCATATTATTAAACCTGTATGCACATCAATCACAAAAATGTGGAATCAAATGACCGGCGCATTGCATTCGCTGGAATAAGCTGTTAAAATACGCATGAAAGTGCATCCCGGGCAACAGAATTTGCGATTCGTGTAACATTAAACTGAACGAAAGTAAAAGAGGATGAAATGAACAGCATTGCATATGTGAACGCAAACGTGATTCCCATGGAAAACGGCGAGCGCCATTCGGCGGTTTTCATTCATAACGGCATCGTCGCCGCGCTGGGCAGTGACGAAGTCATCGCCGAAGCGGCAAAACAGGCGGGGGTAACGCCAATTGACGCGAAGGGCGCCACCATTCTGCCGGGGCTGTTTGACGACCACGTCCATGTGATGATCACCGGTCAGAACGCGTCCGGCATCGACCTGTTCGACGCGGGCAGCATTGCAAACGTGATCGCGCTGCTCAAAGAACGGGAAAAAACGCTTCCCGAGGGGCAGTGGGTGTTCGGAAAAAGGCTGGACGAGAGCCGGCTCATCGAAGGACGCCCACCGACGATGCAGGAGCTGGACGTCATCGACCGCCCTGTGTTCCTTTCGGACCGCGGCGGGCATTACACGGTGGTGAACAGCGCGGGGTACCGTCTGCTGGAGATTGAGGACGATACGACGGGCGTGCGAAAAAGCGAGGACGGCAAGCCCAACGGCAGACTGCAGGACGAGGCCAACGCCCAGTCCCGGGCGCGGTTTTTGAACAGCTGGAGTGAGGAACAGCTCAAAGACGCCGTGCGTTACACCGCGAATCTGGCGGTAAGTAAGGGCATCACCACCATCAACGCCATCGAAGGCCTTGGCAATGAAGCGGATCAGGACGTGGACCGCCTGCTGGCGATGGCGGATGAACTGCCCATCGACGTTAAGATTTTCTGGAGCACCACGGACGTGAACAAGGTCGTCGCCAGAGGGCTGGACACCTGGGGCGCGGACATTCTGCTGGACGGTTCCATCGGCTCCCGCACGGCGGCGTTTTCCGAAAAGTACGAGGACGGGGACACCTGCGGTTATCTGAACTATACCGACGAGCAGGTGGAAACCTGGGTGGAACAGGCAGTCGTCAGGGGCCTTGGCATCTCCTTCCACTGCATCGGTGAGCTGGCGATTCATCAAGCGCTGAACGCCATGGAAAAGGTGCTGAACAAGTACCCCGAAAAGCGCCATTCCCACAGGTTCCGGCTGGACCATTTCGGCTTCCCCACCCAGGAGGACATCGAGCGCTGCGGCAGGCTTGGCGTCATGGTCAGCACACAGCCTTCCTTCACCTTCCTGCGCGGCGGTCCCGGAACGGTGTACCGCAGCAGGCTGGGCGAAAGACGGGAGCGGGGCGGGTATCCGAGCAGAAGGCTGCTGGACGCCGGCGTCACCTTAGGCGGCGGCTCGGATTCGGACATTACTCCCATGGATGCGCTTTTGGGCATGCACGCGGCGGTGAACCAGCCCTATCCCGAAAATGCCGTCACTCCCTTTGAGGCGGTGCGCATGTTCACCATCGACGCGGCGAAGGTCTGCTATATGGACCATATCAAGGGCTCCCTCGAAGTGGGCAAACAGGGGGATCTGGTGGTGCTTTCCGACGACCCCATGACCTGCGACCCCAGAAAAATCAGGGACATCAAGGTGCTGACCACCGTGTTTAAGGGCAAAGTGGTCTTTGAAGCCGAATAAACGCTAAAAAGAAACGCTCTCCCGTTCGCGGGGGAGCGTTTTTCATGTAAAAGCGCTGTGGCAAGCCGATAAGAAAAAGCCCGCGATTTGCGGGCTCAGGCCGCCTGGGCGGCTTTTTTCTGTTCCTTGCGCTTTTCGATCATGCGGCACACCACAATGCTGATTTCGTACAGCACCAGCATGGGCACCGCGATGGTAATCTGGGAGACCACGTCCGGCGGGGTGAGGATGGCGGCGAGTATGGCGATGATCAAAATCGCGTACTTTCTGGTCTTAATCAGGAATTTGGGCTTGATGATGCCCAGCTGGGAAAGGAACAACGTCAGCATGGGCATTTCAAACACCAGTCCGAAGGTGACCAGCGTGGTAATCATGAAATCGATATAGCTCTGGATGGAAACCTGGGTTTTGACCAGCCCCGTGGTGTCAAAATTGGCAAAGAACTGCAACGTAAAGGGCGCGGCGACGAAATAGGCGAACAGCACGCCCAGAATGAAGAATCCCGTGCCGCCCAGCAGGGCGAAAAGGCCCATGCGCTTTTCGTGTTCCTCCAGCGCCGGGCGCACAAAGCCCCAGATTTGGTAAAGGATTACAGGGCCGGATAGCACCAAGGCGGCAATCAGCACGATCTTGACGTAACTGCCCACGAGTTCCCCCGCGGCGATGGTCACGAAACTGAACCCTTCGCCCTTATTGATCAGTTCGGTGATGATTGCTTCCACAAAGAAGGAACACAGCACCACACCGGCGATAAAGGTAAGGATCACCCGGGTCAGGCGGGTTTTAATCTCCACCAGATGCCCGGCAAGGCTCATCTTCGCGCCGTCGGGTGGAACTTTCGGGCGGCTTTGCTTTGCCGGGGGCGCGGCGGCATCCGGCACGCTTAGTGCGTTGTTTTTGGCCATGGGCGTTTACAGGGGGGTGCTTTCCTCGGAAGGCTTGACTTCTTCCGCGTTGGCAGGGCTTTCGGTGCCTTCCTTCTGGCCCTTCTTGAAGCCGCTCAAGGTCTGGCCGATGGCTTTGCCGAGCTGGGGCAGTTTGGTGGGCCCGAAGATCAGCAGGACGATGGCAAGGATGACCAAAAGTTCCGTGACGCCGATTTTGCTGAACATGGTGTGTTCCTCCTGATGGATTGTGTATTGATGTGCTGAATAAACTCGTCAGACTGCGGAAGCCGCCCGTTCGGCAGCTTCGCCGGATTCCTGTGTTTCGGATAGGATTTGCGTTTCGGGTTCGATTGCTTCGGTGTTGGCTGATTCGGTCGTTTGGGCGGTTTCTTCTTCGGCTTTGGCTTCGGCTTTTGCGTCAGCCGCCGCAGGGAGGGACTTGGGTTCGTCATCCCTCAAGGGGTTCTTCAGGGTTTTTTCAACTTCCTTCAGGTCTTCCTTGACTTCTTTCAGGTCCTCGGAAACGTCCTTGAACTCTTCTTTGACGTCCTCCGTCACTTCTTTGAGATACTTGCGGGCGGAACCGATGGCCTTGCCGAAGGACCTGGCCACTTCGGGCAGCTTGTTTGGCCCGATGACGAACAGCGCGATGATCAATATGATGATGAGTTCACCAGTGCCGATTTTATCAAACATGCGCCTGCCCCTTTGTAATTTTTTATAAAATCATCTTGGTAAACAGATTATAGCACGTTGAGAATTTCTTCGCAATCCCCAAAATGAAGCCTGTATATGCGGATTTTGTGCCTGAAAGCTTGCAATAAGGGTTATAAAAAATTACAAAGCCCGCTGTGAGAGGCTTTGTAATTCATTAAAAAGTGCTACTCGGGCTGCTCCATGGCGAGCATGCCGTAGGTACACATCATTTCGAAGCGCTTGTCC
>JBMNTW010000145.1:0-4845 GCA_050945935.1 Christensenellales bacterium | reverse complement strand
GCTTCGGAGCGGAGGAGTCCGCAGCTTATGACGCGAAACCCCACATCGGAACGGACGTTTTGCGTAAAGTGGTGGCGGAAATCAGAAAGGAAATCACCGCCCAGGGCGGCGAATACCGTTTTAACGAAACCGTCATTGGTATCGAAACGGAGGGCGGCACCCTTTCCGCAGTCATAACAAGCAAAGAACGCATCCCCGCGAACGCCTGCATCCTCGCCACAGGCCACAGCGCCAGGGATGTTTACGATTTTTTGTTCAAAAAGGGCGTTTCCCTTATTGGAAAGCCCTTCGCGGTGGGCGTTCGCATCGAGCATCCCCGGGAAATGATCGACACAGCACAGCTGGGCAGGTTCGCAGGCCATCCGCGCATCGGTGCAGCGGAGTACCACCTAACGGCAAGGCATGGCGACCGGGGCGTCTACACGTTCTGCATGTGCCCGGGCGGCTACGTTGTCGCCTCCGCCAGCGAGGCAGGGGGCGTGGTGACCAACGGCATGAGCTATTCCAGACGGGACGGTGAAAACTCCAACGCCGCCATCGTGGTGGCGGTTTCGCCGGCGGATTTCGGCCCTCATCCGCTGGACGGCGTGGCGTTCCAGCGGCGCATTGAGCAGGCGGCTTTCCAGCATGGCGGCGGCGGATACCTTGCCCCTGCCCAAAGAGTCGGGGATTTCCTTTCAAACCGCCCGTCGAAGGGTTTCGGAAGCGTCAAGCCGACTTACAAGCCGGGGGTGACCCCCTGCAACCTGGCAGACTTCCTGCCAGGCTTCGTTTCCGCCGGCATTGCGGAAGCGCTGCCCGTTTTCAGACGGCAGCTGAAGGGTTACGACATGAAGGACGCTGTTCTCACCGCCGTGGAAAGCAGGACTTCCTCCTGCGTGCGCGTCCTGCGAGGTGTAAACTATCAGTCGCCGGACGTTACGGGCCTGTTCCCGGCAGGGGAGGGCGCAGGCTATGCCGGCGGCATCGTCAGCGCCGCGGTGGACGGCATGCGTGTGGCGGAAGCGCTGATTGGCGTGTTCTGCCCGACTTACAGCGAGCGAGGTTAACATGAAACGTGTGATCGTACTAATCGGAAACTACGGCAGCGGAAAAACCGAAATCGCCCTGAACCTTGCCCTCAAGGCAGCAAGGGAGGGGAAAAGCGTGGCTTTGGTGGATCTGGACATCGTCAATCCCTATTTCCGCTCTGCGGAACAGACAAACCTGCTTCGGGAAAGCGGCGTCCGCCTTATCGCGCCTCCCTATGCCTCCACCAACGTGGACCTTCCCGTGCTTTCTGCAGAAGTGCAGCGCGTTTTCGTCGAGCCGCTGGATCAGGTTATTTTTGACGTGGGGGGTGACGCGGTGGGCGCCACCGCATTGGGCCAGTACCACGCAAAATTCGCAAAAATTCGGCAGGATGTGGAGGTCCTCGCCGTCATCAACACCAAACGCCCCCTTTGCGGAACTCCTTCGGACATCGCGACGCTGCTTTCGCACATGTCCGCCGGCGCGCGCCTTGAAATCGACGGCATCATCAACAACGCCAACCTCGCCAGGGACACTTCGGCGCAGCTTCTGGTGGAGTCGGAAGAAATCCTGAAAGAAGTCACAAAGCGCACCGGCATACCCGTAACTTACGTCGGCGGGCTGCCTGAAGTTTTGAATCAGTACGCCGAACTATCCTGCAAATCCAATCAAACTTCAGATTCTCCCGAACATATCGAAATTCATGTCTATACGCGGCCGGATTGGCTGGATATTACGATTGAGTAATCATCACAAATGCAGTATAATCATCCCATTCATTCATTTTTGGATTGATAGCCCCGCTTGAACTTTTTTTGCATGGAGGAGCCATCATGATCAAGCTTACCATCCGTGAGGAGCGCTGCAAGGGCTGCGGCCTTTGCGTGCGCGCGTGTCCGCTGGGCATACTCGCCCTTTCAAGCACAAAAATCAACTCCAAGGGATACCACCCCTCAGAGCTGATTGCTCCGGAAAAGTGCATCGCCTGCGCAAGCTGCGCCCGCACCTGCCCGGATGTGTGCATTGAGATTGAAAAGTAGAGGAGGACGCCATGGCAAAGACCTTAATGAAGGGCAACGAAGCCATCGCCGAAGCGGCGATTCTGGCGGGCTGCCGTTTTTATTTCGGCTACCCCATCACACCTCAGAACCAGATCCCCGAGTATATGTCCAAAAGGATGCCTCAGGTGGGCGGCACCTTCCTGCAGGCGGAAAGCGAAATCGCCGCCATCAATATGGTCTACGGCGCGGCGGGCGCGGGCGTGCGGGTGATGACCTCCTCGTCCAGCCCCGGCATCAGCCTGAAAATGGAGGGCATTTCCTACCTCGCCGGCGCGGAACTGCCCGCGGTTATCGTCAACATGGTGCGCGGCGGCCCGGGCCTTGGCTCCATTCAGGCGGCGCAGACGGACTACTTCCAGGCCACCAAGGGCGGCGGTCACGGCGATTACCACATGCCCACCCTGGCACCTGCGTCCATTCAGGAAGCCTGCGACCTTGTGCAGCTCGCCTTTGACCTTGCAGATGAGTACAGAACCCCCGTCATGCTGCTGGGCGACGGCATGATCGGCCAGATGATGGAACCCGTGGACCTCATTCAACGCGAACCGCGTTATCAGCAGAAGAAGGACTGGGCCACCACCGGCTGGGAGGATAAGTCCAGAAAGCGCGCCGTCATCAACTCCCTGTACATTGAGCCGGAAGCGCTGGAGGAGCTGAACGTGCGTCTTCAGAAGCGCTACGCGCAGATCATCGAGAACGAGACGATGTTCGAAGCCTACAACACCGAAAACGCCGCGATCATCGTGTACGCTTACGGCACTGTCGCCCGCATCGTCAAGTCCGCCATCAAAAAGTGCGCGGACCTTGGCGTGAAAGTCGGCCTCGTGCGCCCCATCACACTCTGGCCTTTCCCGGTTCGCGCCGTGTACGAAGCGGCGGCGCAGGATACCGTCGTCGGACTGCTGAGCGTGGAAATGTCCGCCGGGCAGATGGTGGAGGACGTGCGCCTGGCGGTGAACGGCATCAAACCTGTGGACTTTATGGGCAAGCTCGGCGCAAGCCTGCCCACCACGGAGGAGATTGTCGAAAAAATCCTTCAGGTCAGAAAGGAGCGTGGCTGATATGGCAGTGGTCTTCAAGAAAACCGGTATGCTGACGGATGCGCCCATGCACTATTGCCCCGGCTGCACCCACGGCATCGTCCACCGCCTGGTGGCGGAGTGCATCGAGGAACTGGGCATGGCGGATAAAAGCGTCGGTGTCGCTCCGGTGGGTTGCGCGGTCTTTGCCTATAACTATTTCTACTGCGACATGCAGGAAGCCGCCCACGGCCGAGCCCCTGCTGTTGCCACCGGCATCAAGCGCGCTCTGCCGGACAGGCTGGTCTTCACCTATCAGGGAGACGGCGACCTCGCCAGCATCGGCCTTGGCGAAATCAACCACGCCTGCGCCAGGGCGGAAAAGTTCACCACCATCTTCATCAACAACGCCATCTACGGCATGACGGGCGGTCAGATGGCGCCCACAACCTTGGTCGGGCAAAAGACCACCACCTCGCCGGACGGCAGGGACGCTGCGCACTGCGGTTTCCCCATCAAGGTTTCGGAAATGCTCGCCACCCACGAAGGCGCTCATTACATCGCCCGGGTATCTGTGCATGACAATAAAAACATCCTCAACGCAAAAAAGGTCATCAAAAAGGCCTTTGAGTACCAGCTCGCCGACAAGGGCTTCACGCTGGTTGAGGTTCTTTCCACCTGCCCCACCAACTGGGGCATGGACCCTGTGGAAGCGCTGAACTGGCTGGCGGACAATATGATTCCCCAGTACCCGCTGGGCACTTACAAGGACAAGGGGGCAAATTAAATGCTGGAGCAGATCATCGTTGCGGGATTCGGCGGGCAGGGTGTTTTGTCTTTGGGCAAAATGCTGGCTGAAGCAGGCATGGAAGAGGGCAAAAACGTCACCTGGCTGCCCAGCTACGGCCCCGAAATGCGGGGCGGCACCTCCAACTGCCATGTGATACTCTCAGACGAGTGGATCGGCGCGCCGAACATCACCCGGGCGGACGCCGTCATCGCCATGAACCTGCCGTCGCTGGATAAGTTCGAACCCTACGTCGCCCCGGGCGCGCACCTTTTTGTGAACAGCTCCATCATCGAAAGTAAAGCAAGCAGGGAGGACATCCACGTCCATTACGTTCCCGCGAACGACATTGCCGAAAGCCTGGGAACGGTCAAAGCAGCGAACATGGTAATGCTGGGGGCGTATCTCGCCATCAGCCCCGTTGTAAAAACCGAAACCGTGGTGGAACAGCTGAAGCGGATGTTCGGCAAGAGCAAGGCGCACTTGGTCCCCCTCAACGAAAAGGCCATCGAAGCCGGCGCTCAGGCGGTCAGGTAACCCGATCGTAATAAGTCATCCCCTCTTTGCCGGGGGATGGCTTTTTTCTTGGGTCACCGATATTCAGGATGACGGCAAAAACAGCCACGCGATACGCAAAGTACCACAGCGCTACAAAAAACAGCAGGGAATGGGGCGCGAATACGGCGGCATACAACGCCACCAGAAAACCGTACACCGCCCGGAAGGAATGGGGCCGGAAGCGCTTCAAAAAAGGCACGTAGTACCTTTTCTTTGTGGCGTGTTCGATGGTGCGCGGAAGAACGAAGGGCAAAAAGAGGGCAAGGCATGCCGACCCCAGCGATTCCGGCACGAACAGCGCGGGCAGCGCTAGGTACTTCCCAAGGCAAAGCAGCAGATAGGTCAGAATGTTCCACCTGCAGCGCACCGTGTTGTGCAGCGCGAAGCAAACGCCCACAAAGGCCAGCGC
>JBMNTW010000144.1:0-4857 GCA_050945935.1 Christensenellales bacterium | reverse complement strand
CAAAGGGCACCATAACCAGTACGGCATCTGCGGAGTTCGCAGGCTGCGGCGTGCGGGTGGACCGCATTACGCTCACCGGCTCCGAAATGGGGATGTACGCGACGATTGAGTATACAGTGACGGACGCGGAAACGTTCGCCAAGACCGAAGACGGCCTGTGGTTCGAGTTCGTGGATGAGTCCGGCGAACCTTTGCCCTCCGGCGCGGGAACGGTGGGAACGGGCATCGTCACAGAAGACGGCGGCATGCGCTTCGTGCAGGATTTGACCATTCAGGCGTCCGAAGAACTTCCCGGGCAAGTCCGCCTGCGTGCGTTCAACTGCTGGACCAAGGAGCGGTACGAAACCCACGTGTTTGACTTGAACTAGCAAAGAACCTATCCAAACGGGGAAGCGGCAAAGCTTCCCCGTTTTTTGCGGGCAATCTTTGGCAAAGCCCGAAAGCCTAACTTTCTGCCTTGAAAAATCCATGCTATAATGCAGTTTGGATGACCATCGGCATACCATTCCATCAGCCGCTTCCCCTGATTGGAAACCGGCAGAGGATTTTGCTATAATAGAACAAACAGTTGCGTGGAAGGATTTTCAATGCAGATACAGTGGTATCCGGGCCATATGACCCGTGCCCGCCGCATGATGGCGGAAAACCTGAAGCTGATTGACGTTGTGGTGGAACTGGCGGACGCGCGAGCGCCCAAGGCTACCCGCAACCCGGATTTTGACGACCTATTTGAGAGCAAGGCCCGCGCGCTCATTCTGAACAAGTGCGACCTTGCAGACCCGGCTGCCACTTCGGAATGGGTATCGTGGTATCAGAAACAGGGCATCAACGCCCTGACCATGACGGCGACGGAGTCCGGCGGCAAGAAGAAGGCGATTTCCCTCATCGAGCGCGCAGCCCAGCCCACGGTGGAAAGGTTCCGTCAAAAGGGCGTGAACAAGATTGTGCGCGTCATGGTGGTGGGCATTCCCAACGTGGGAAAATCCACCCTCATCAACAAGCTCGCCGGCAGCGCCACCGCGCAAACGGGGGACAAGCCCGGCGTTACCCGCGGCAAGCAGTGGGTGAAAATCAACCCCTATCTGGAGCTGATGGACACGCCCGGCATGCTCTGGCCGAAGTTTGACGATAACGAAACCGCCCTGCGCCTCGCGTTTTTAGGCTCCATCCGGGACGAGATCATCGACTTGGAAAAGCTCGCCGCAACCCTGCTGGAAGAATTGAAAAAACTCTGCCCCGAAGCCCTGACGCAGCGCTACAAAAAGCTGGACCTTGCCGCGGAAGGAGAGGAACTGCTTACGGGCGTGTGCAGGAGCCGGGGGTTCATACTCGCCGGCGGCAGGCTGGACACCGAGCGGGGCGCCAACGCCGTTTTAGACGATTTCCGTTCCGGCAAAATCGCGAAAGTGACGCTGGAACGCCCCGAAAGGGAGCATGCCGATGACTGAACGGGAAGCGGTGCGCCTGTGTGAGCTGACCAGGCACGAAGGCGTGTACTGGCAGTCCGGCAGGGTCGTCGGCGGCATGGACGAGGTGGGCCGCGGTCCGCTGGCGGGGCCTGTGGTGGCCGCCTGCGTGGTGCTGCCCAAAGAACCCCTCATCGAAGGCGTCAACGACTCGAAAAAGCTCACCGAAAAAAAGCGCGAAAAGCTCTATGAGCGCATCATAGCGACGGGCTCTTACGGCATCGGCGTGGTGGACTGGTCGGTGATCGACGAAATCAACATCCTGCAGGCGACGAAACTCGCCTTCAAGGCAGCCTACGAAAACATGACCAGCAAGGCGGAAGCGCTGATCGTGGACGCCATAAAAGGTTTGGACATTCCGGCAGAGCAGCTTCCCCTGATTCACGGGGACGCGGTGAGCTATCTGGTGGCGGCGGCTTCCATCGTCGCCAAAGTGACCAGGGACCGCATGATGGCGGAGTTTGACGGGAAATATCCAGAGTACGGATTCGCCCGCAACAAGGGCTACGGCACCGCCGAGCACATCGAAGCCATCCGCAAATACGGGCCCTGCCCCATTCATCGCAGGAGCTTCATCAAAAAATGGATCTGACGGGGGAAAAAACAGCCCTGGGAAGCCGCGGGGAATCACTGGCGGCGGAGTATCTTTCGCAAAACGGGATGAAAATTCTGGAAAGAAACTTCAAACGAAGCGGCGGCGAGATCGATATCATCGCCCGTGACGGGTCCATCGTCGCCTTTGTGGAAGTCAAAACCCGTCAAAGCGAGGGTTTTGCCGCGCCCAGGGAGTCCGTGGGCAGTGTGAAGCAGAAAAGGCTGCGCACAGCAGCGGAAAAGTGGCTTTTAGAAACGGGCTATGACGGGTTTTGCAGGTTTGACGTCGTCGAGGTAATCACGGCGGGGGAGACTCCGCTCATTCGGCATTGGAGGGACGCTTTTTGAACCTTTCCCACCGCGCAGCAAGAAAAGCCGGGGCGATCTGCCTTGCGGCGTTTCTTGCGTTCGCGGCGCTTTTTGCAAACGCCGCAAACGCAGCTGAAATACCCGAGGATTTCATCGGAACAGAAGGGCTGTACGGCGAAAAAACCCCGTTTGGCGAAACCGAAACCTTTCAGGAGGACGAAATCCCCCTGGACCGCATGACCATCTCTGAACTGGAGGAGCTGGAAGAAGAAAAGGAAAACCCCCTGAGCGGTTTGAACGAATTTTTCCTTCTGGCGCTTTCCGCCATCGTGTTCGGTCTTTTGTACTGGCTGGGGGGATGGTCAAAGAACGTGCAGGACGTGAAACACTTCGTTCCCATGGTGCTCGCCGGCGCCGTCGTCCTTCGGCTGCTGATTGCCGCCCTTTCGCCGGGGTACACGTCGGATATGGCGTGCTTCACCGGATGGGCAAGGGCTTTGGCGGAGAAAGGCTGCTCTGCGTTTTACACCAGCGGCATGTTCGCGGACTATCCGCCGGGATATCTCTACATTCTTCTTCTGATGGGCAAGACAGCCTCGCTTTTTGGCATCAACCTCGCCACGGCTTTCGGCGCCTTCTTCATCCGCCTGCCGGCGATTTTGCTGGACGCAGGGCTTGCCTATGTGCTGTACCGCGCGGCAAAAGACGCTCTTGGCAAACGCGGAGCGACGGTTTTGCTGCTCCTTGCCGCTTTGAACCCCGTTTCCATGCTGGATTCCGCCGCCTGGGGGCAGGTGGATTCCGCTTTGACCATTCTTCTGGTTCTTTCCTTCCTGTTGCTAAAAAAAGAGAAAAAACTCGGCGCCGCGGCGCTGTTTGGTCTTGCGGTGCTGGTGAAGCCCCAGGCGCTCATCGCCGGTCCGGTGTTTGCGCTGGGGTACCTTTTTCCGTTGTTTGACGGCAATAAAAAAGACCGCCTGCTTCGCAATCTGGCGGACATTGCTCTGGGTGCGCTCATCGCGCTGGCGGTGATCTTCGTGGGTTCTCTGCCCTTCAAGGGCAGTCAGGACACGTTCTTCGTGTTCCGGCGCATGCTGGAAACGGCAACTTCCTATCCCTACGGTTCCGCCAATGCGTTCAACCTCATCGCCCTATTCGGCGGTAACTGGGTGCTGGATTCCAAGGTGTTCCTGGGGCTGACCATCAAGCAGTGGGGCATTGCGGGGATTTTGGTGTCCCTTGCGGTTACGGTGTTCGCGGCGGTCCGCGCGAAAAAGCGGGGCACGCTGTCTCTGCCCCTGCTGGCGGCGCTGTTTTTAACGCTGGTCTTCACCCTGGGGCACAACATGCACGAACGGTACCTCTTTCCGGCGCTGTTTTTGCTGCTCCTCGCGCTGCCGGAAATCAGGGACAGGCGGCTGTTGACGGCACACCACGCCCTTTCTGCGGCGCTGTTTTTGAACGCCGGTGCGGTGCTTCTTTGCGTGTTTTACGGGGAGTACAACCTCATCGGAGAGATGGACAGCGCGGTGCGGCTGTTCTCTCTCCTTGGCGTGTGCGCCGCCGGCTACTTTGCCTGGGTGTGCTGCCGGATTCTAATACGCGGTGAAAGGCGGGAGGACGCTTTTTCCCGACCTCTGCTTAAAAAAGCGGCTGGGGAAAGCGGTGCCGCCGCGGAAGCCCTGAACGCGGAAAACAGCGCTGTCGACGAAAAATCTCAACAGGAGGAGGGCTCCGAAAAAACCGAGAGCGCGGAGCATCTCCCTGCTGAAACAGAGGAAGAAGAACCCCAAGAGGCGTTTGAAAAGTTTAAAAAGCCTGTTCTGGAGCTGAAATCCCGCAACCCCGTCTGGACGAAGTGGGAAAAACTGCTCCTTTGGGCGCTGACCTTCGTTTACGCCATGGTCGCCTTTATCAATCTTGGAGACCTGCGCGCGCCGGAAACGGTGTTTGACTGCAAAAACGGGCAGCAGATCATCGTCACCCTGCCCGAAGGGTCAAAGCCTGTATCCGTTTGGTCGTATGCAAACATCAGCCAGGGCAAGTTCGGGGTGTACGCCGCGAATGAAGGCACGGGCACGCTGGTCGCCACCGTGGATTTGGGTTACGACTTTATGTTCCGCTGGACGATCACGCCCCTTGAATTGACCGATGAAACGGTGAAGTTCTCCGTCAAGGCGTTCGGGGACTGCAGGGTCAACGAGCTGGTGTTTGTGGACGAAGCAGGCAATGCCATTGCGCCCGAGCGCGTGTCCTATTACGACGGCACAGCCTATGTGGATGCGACGGAGGCCCAAAAAGCCTTTGACGAGCAGCATAAAAAGCCCCTGCGCCCCAGCGAGCAGAACGGCATGTATTTCGACGAGCTGTACCACGCCCGCACGGCCTACGAGCATCTGCACGGGCTGAAACCTTACGAAAACTCCCACCCGCCGCTGGGCAAGGTGTTCATCATGGGCGGCATCGCGCTTTTCGGCATGACGCCCTT
>JBMNTW010000143.1:0-4879 GCA_050945935.1 Christensenellales bacterium | reverse complement strand
GCGCTTTTTTCCCTTTCGCGGAAAGCCAGAGCGCCGCCATCAAGGAAACGCCCAGCGCGATGCCGCCAAGAAACGCCGGAACAAAGAACGTAAACCAAATGCCCCACTGATTCATGCGCTTTCTCCTTCTGTGGTCGAAAACGGAAACTGATTTTCGCGCGAACTACTGTTTGCGAACATCATATCGCATTTTTCCGGAAAAAGCAAGCGAAATGGGGCTTTAACTGACCGTTTTAATGGACAAACAGGCGCTTCGAAAGCGAAAAATCGAACGGTTATTCGCGGCTTGCGCAGGCTCGGCCTGCGGCAATCCCCGTGACCCACGCCCAGTGCAGGTTGAAGCCGCCGCAGTCGCCCACGGCATCCAGCACCTCTCCGGCGGCGTAAAGCCCCGGCACGAGCCGGGATTCCATCGTTAAGGGCTCGAACTCGTCAAGACGCGCGCCGCCCGCCGTCGCCTGGGCGAAGGGCAGGGGTTTGACGCCGGTGCAGGTAAGGGAAAAACCCTTCATGGCTGCGGCAAGGGCGAAGATTTCCGCATCCGAAAGGGTGCCGGAAAGCGCCGTCAGCGATAGACCGCAATGCTTGTACAGCACTTCGGCGATTCTTCTGTGCATCAGCCCAGAAAGCCACTCCGGCAACGGGCGGCGGGGGAAGGCATCCCTTCGCCAGAGCAGGGACGCGCGCAAGGTAGTTTCGTCCAGTTCTGGGAAGAAGTCCAGCGTCAGGGTGACGGGGCCCTTCGCCCTGGCGACGGGCGTGGAAAGCTGCATGGCGGCAATGCCGGAAATGCCGAACTCGGTGAACAGGATTTCCCCCGTTTCCCGTCGCAGCAAATTATTTTTTGAATAGGCGGATACGACGCAGGCGGCGCGAACGCCCTTTAACGGGCGGATGGGCTCCGTTTCGGTGCAAAGGGGCGAAAGGGCGGGGGCGACGGGCTCGATGCTGTGCCCCAACGAGCGGAGCAGATTCACGCCGTCCCCGGTGCCGCCGTTTTTTTCCGCCGCCTTGCCGCCGGCGGCGACGAGCAGCTTTTCAAAATGCAGGGATTCCCCGGAAATCAAGGAAACCTCAAACCCCCGCTTTTTGCGTTTGACGGAGGTGACCGCCGCGTCGGTATAAAGCATCACGCCCAGTTCCGCCATGGCGAGGCGCAAACAGTCCACCACCGCGCCGGCGAGGTTGCAGCAGGGGTAGAACCTGCCTTCGTCCTCCTCGCAGGTGGGAAGGCCGAGGGAGTCAAAAAAATCGCGCACATCCTCCACTGTGGCGTTTTGCAGCATCTGCTCCAGCGATTCGGGGGAAGCGGAGGTGTATTTATCTTTTGCGGCAAAGCGGTTGGTGATATTGCAGCGGCCGTTGCCGGTGGCAAGCAGCTTTCTGCCCGCCCGGGGACCGCGTTCGATGACGGCAACAGCTGCGCCCAGCCGCGCCGCAGTAATTGCGGCGGCCATTCCGGAAGCGCCCGCACCGATGATTCCAATCATTGTTCCACCTCTTTTTTGGCGAAATTGCGCCGTTTGCAAAGTTGAATTGCGCTTTCTTGCGCAACTGATATATAATAGCGTTAGGAAGACCCCCAGGAGGACGCATGAACAAAGCAACACCCGGACCATGCAAAGAGGTCACCATCGGCTCGACCCCGCACGGCGGAACGTATATGGTGGCGTATTATTTTGACAGCAAATACGCGCCGGTGCCCAAGAACAAGGCCACCAGAATCATCATACACGAGTACGACGAAAAAAACCGTTCAATTTTCAGGGAATACATCAGCTGCGGACCCAACGATGAGGAGGAGTTCGCCGCCATGGAGGCCTATGAGCTGGCGGAACGGCCGGATCCCAAACCTGCTCCTCATGCGCAGCCCAGGCGGAGGGACTTCGGTGCGGACAATCGCCGCCCAGACGGGCAGCGTTCCCGCCCCAGGCAGGACCGCGGCGGGCCGAATCGCGCCAAATCCCAAGAAGAAGCGCGTGATAAAAGCCGGCAGGAGGAGAAAAAGCAGCAGCCTCAGCCCCGCCCCAAACAGGCAGCCCCCAAAGAGGGCGAAAAGCCGAACAGGGAGGCCCGTCCCCACAACAACAGACCCCGCCCCGAAGGGCAAAAACCCCGCCCCGAGAAGCAGCACGCGGAAGGCCAGCGCCCCAAAGCGCCCCAAAAGCCCAAAACCGCGGAGGGGGAAAAGCCCCATACCGAAGGGCAGCCGCACAGGCGTCCCCGCAGGCGTCCGCCCAGGAAGCCCAAAGCGCCCGAAAATCCGTAAAATCCTGCTTTTCACAAAGCCCCGATTGAGTCGGGGCTTTTTAATTTCAAAGGTTGCTGACGCGTGCCTTTTGCGCCTTAAAGCGGGGTAATTTTGCTGCCCGGACTTTCGGCGCTTAATCGAGCAAGGGCGAACAGCGCGTCCGAAGCGCGGTTCATGTAGCGAAGAAGTTCCGGACGCAGGGGTTCTTTTTCGTGCAGGGCGACGACGCGCCGCTCCGCCCGGCGAAGTACCGTCCTTGCCGCGTGCAAATCGGCAGAAAGGGGCGTATCCCCCGGAACCACAAAACGCCGCAAAGGACCGGTGATCCGCTCGCAATGGGCAACGATGTTTTCCAGTTCCGCCGTCTGGGCACTGCTGATAAACCTCACTTCGGAAAGCATGCCGGCGTCGTCCGAAAGCTCCGCCATCACGCAGCTTAAACCCGTCTGAATCAGGCGGAGCATTTTTTCAATGTAGCCCCGCGCCTTACTGCGCGCGACCCCTAAAAAGGCAACGGCCTCGTCCACTTCGCCCAGGCATTCCACGCGAAGGGTGCTTTTTTTCACGCGCGCGCCGGAAAGAAGGCTTGTTTCGCCTGCGTCTCCCGTTTTGGTGGTGATGCTCATCCTTGTTCCTCCTGTTCGGCAATGCTGCGGGACGTTTTGAAGCAGTCGGCAAGGAGTGCTGCGCACTCGTCCTGCAGAATGCCGCCCACGATTTCCGCGTGGCACCCCAGGGCGGTCACATCCGCCCTGCTTCCGCAGCAGCCCGCAACGGGGTCAAAAGCGCCGAATACCACTCGGCTCAAACGGGCGTTTTTGATGGCGCCGGCGCACATGCAGCAGGGCTCCAGCGTCACATACAGCGTACAGCCCTTCAGCCGCCAGTCGCCCAAAGCACGCGCAGCTTCCCGAATCGCCAGCACCTCCGCATGGGCGGTGGGGTCGGCGTCCTGTTCGCAGCGGTTGCCCGCCCGGGCGATGATTTCGCCGTCTTTAACGATGACCGCGCCCACCGGAACCTCGCCTCGGGCAAGGGCGGCGCGGGCTTCCTGCAGGGCTTGTGCCATGTAGTCCTTAACTTTCATGGCTTTCCTCCGGATATTCCACAGAAACCAGCGTCAGCCCCTTGGCAGGGGCGGTGGGACCGGCGTTGGACCGGTCTTTGGAGAGTAAAATGCGCTCCATGTCGCTTGCATCGAGCTTGCCCTTGCCGATTTCGACCAAAGTGCCCACGATGATGCGCACCATGTTGTACAAAAAGCCGTTGCCCTCGATGTCGTAGGTAATCCGGTTCCCGTCGGTAGAAATTTCCGAGCGGTAAATCGTGCGCACGGCGTTGAGCTTGCATTCCACCGCCTTGAAGGCGGAAAAATCGTGGGTGCCGACGAGGACTTTTGCCGCTTCTTTCATGGCGGCAACGTCCAGCGTTTTGTGCACATGCAGCTCAAAGTTGCGATAAAGGGCGCTGGCGTGGGCGCCGTTGTTGATGGCGTAGCGGTAGTGCTTCCTTTTGGCGGAAAAGCGGGCGTGAAAGTCGGAGGATACCTCGCAACTGTCAATGATGCGGATGTCATCCGGCAGCCCTGTGTTTAACGCGTAGCAGAACTTTTCCGCCGGCATGCGGGCGCCGGTGTCAAAATGGGCCACCTGGCCCAGCGCGTGCACTCCGCTGTCCGTCCGTCCGGACCCGTGCAGAGTCACCCGCTCACCGGTGACCTTTTGAATATTCTCTTCAATGAGCTGCTGGACGGTCACGCCGTTTTCCTGGCGCTGCCAGCCGGCGTAGTTCGTACCGTCGTACTCGATGACCAGTTTGATCCTTCGCATGTTATCCCCAGAGAATGGTCACCGCAAACAGCGCTGCCAGTATCGCCACGGCGAACAGGTCCTGCCACTTCAAATGAAGGATGCGCATCCTTGTTCTGCCGGTGCCGCCGTGGTAGCAGCGGCTTTCCATCGCCATGGCGAGCTCGTCCGCCCTGCGGAAGGAACTGACAAAAAGCGGCACCATCAACGGCACCATCGCCTTGGCTCTGGCGAACAGCTTGCCGGACTCAAAGTCCGCGCCGCGCGCCATCTGGGCTTTCATGATCTTGTCCGCCTCGTCCAGCAAAGTGGGGATGAAGCGGAGGGCGATGGTCATCATCATCGCCAGTTCGTGGGAGGGGAAGCGGAACACCTTCAGCGGGGAAAGCAGACGCTCCAGCCCATCCGTCAGCGTGATGGGGGAGGTGGTGAGCATCAGCATACTCGTTCCCGCCACCAGAAACACCATGCGCAGCGAGAAGAACGCCGCGCGATAGAACGCTTCCGCGGTGATGCGGATGACCCACCACTCCAGCCAGACCTCGTTCCCGCCGGTGAACAGCAGGTTCAAAATGAAGGTAAAGATCAAAATGAACCTCAGCGGCCGCAGGGACTTCAAAAGGTACCGAACCGGAACCTTCGAAAGCAGGCAGGCTAAGGCGATGCCGAAAAGCAGGAAGCCGTAGCCAAGCCAGTTGGTCACCAGAAAGACCAGCACCACATAGGCGAGGGTCAGAAGGATTTTCACGCGGGGGTCCAGTCTGTGTACGGGGGAATCCGTGGGGTAGTACTGGCCCAGGGTTATGTTTTTAAGCATTGC
>JBMNTW010000142.1:0-4883 GCA_050945935.1 Christensenellales bacterium | reverse complement strand
AAACCGCCGCAAGGGACAGTTCCGGAACGTACCCTTCGCTGTTGCGGATGGTTTCCACCAGTTCCTGCTCGTCCCCGTCCGCCACCGCGGCGGTGGAGAAGGCGTCTTTCACCAAATCAAATATGGCGGCGTACTCCTCCTCCCTTTCGGGGCGGATGGTCAGGCCGTTGGGAAATTCTCCTCCGCCGACGTAGGTGAACCGCCGTTCCTTCGTGCCCGACACGTCCACAAACTCGTTCCACATAGAAGCAGGCCGCGCCCAGATGCCGTACTCGCCGCACAGCGCACGGTAAATCACCAGTTCTTCTTCGGTTTCGCTGTGTTTGGCGAGGAACAGCAGCTCGTAGTACTTTCCTTTATAATGCCGGTACCTTCCGGGCAGGAACACCTGCTTTTTCATTGGAATCTCCTTCTGTTTCGCTGAACTTCTTCGTTTTTTCCGCAAAAGTCAGGTCTTTTTGTCCCATTGTTGAACCCATAAAGTTCAGACAAAATTCATCTTTCGTACAACCCGTTACCATGATATTATATCAAAGAGAGTAATTGGCATGGAGGATTTTTCTACACGATGTACCGACGCTTTTCTTTCGCTGTTGTCGCACTGATGCTGTGTGCGGCTTTTTTACTTTCCATGGCGCCCGCTACCGCGTATGCCTGGAAGCCTGATCCCGTCACATATGCAAATGCCGACCCCGAGCGGTATACCGTTGTGGTGGACCTCGTGAACAAGATCGTCACCGTTTATGAGCGCGAGGGCGACAATGCCTACGGGAGCATCGTGCGCCAGTCTTTATGCACCATCGGCGCCCCCGGAGACGATACGCCCACGGGTTCCTGGCGCATGAACACCCTGCGCCGCAGGTTCGGTTATTTTTCGAAGTTTGACGTATACGCCCAGTACTGGACCAACGTCATCGGCGGCATTTACTTCCATTCCATCCTCTATACCAAGCCGGAGGAGGGGTATTTTACACGCACCTCCTTCAACGCGCTGGGCACCGCCGCCTCCCACGGGTGCATCCGCCTGCTGGTGGAGGACGCGCGCTGGATTTACTACAACTGCCCGCCGGGAACTCTGGTGGTGGTAACCAAAAACAAGGCAGAAAACCCCGAACTGGTGGAAAGCTTAAGACCCAAGTTCTCTGCCAGCAAGTACCATCCGGAACCGGACGAGTACGAAACGGCAAAGCTATCCCTTCCCAGGGGCGTCGCAAAGCGTGGTTCTGTTCTGGAAGATGCCAAGGGCAACTTCGTCGCCACAATCGAGAAAGGCGAGTCCTTTGAAATCGTGCTTTCCGGCTATCCCAAGTCCACCATCCGCCTAAAAAGCGGCGAAACGGGACTCTTGGAAAACGGGCGCATCCTGTTTTTGGACAATTCGCCGGGCAATACCGGCTATGTGATTTCCTCGGAAGCGAAGGTTTATGAGCGCCCCAGCAACACCCTCGAACCCGTGACCACGCTGAAAAAGGGCACCTGGGTGAACGTGCTCGGCAGTACCGTTTATTTCCACAAGGTGGAAGCTTCCGGAACGGTGGGCTATGTGTTAAAATCCAGAGTGCAGGCGAAGTCTCTGTCCCTCGAACCGGAGGACATTGAAGATTTGCTGGACTCGGACGCAAACAGCGATAAAATCACCTTCACCATGCTGCGGGTGAAGTCCGAGAGCGCAAACCTGTATGGCCGCGCCTCCAACCGCTATGACCCCATTGCCCGGTTCGGCAAGGGCACCGATTTGACCGTGCTCAGTTCCACCGAGAACTTCTATAAGGTCAGCGTCGGCGGCTACACCGGCTACATCCTGAAAAAGGACTGTCACAAGGTCAACGTCACCCAGGAAAGCGGCAAAAAGTACAGCCTGCAGGTTTTCGAACTGGAACTGGAGCTGGAACTCGCCGAGGACGATCCGCCTGCGGACGAGGAATAACCCCAATACACCCCGCGATTGCGCTTCAAAGGGCGGGAACAGCAAATCCCGCCCTTTTATATGCGTCCGAAAAGAGAGAAATATGACGAAAGGACGACTGCACCCCCTATGCAAAAGTTAAAATCCCTGATCGGCTGGGGCGACAGCCGGTTTTTTAAGCTCTGGCTTTCCCTCGCCCTGCCGATTATGCTTCAGCAGGGCCTTTCTTCGGTCCTGTATCTGCTCGACAACATCATGGTCGGCCAGCTCGGCGAAACCGCCATTGCCTCCGTGGGCGTTGCCAACCAGCTGACCTTCCTCATGCAGGTGTTCGGGTTCGGCATCAATAGCGGTGCCGGCATCTTCGCCGCCCAGTACTGGGGCAAGAACGACCGTGACGGCATACACCGTATCGAGGGCATCGCCCTGACCCTTTCCGTGGTATTGGGCGCGCTGTTCACGGTGGCCGCTTTGGTGTTCGGCCGCCAGATTTCCGATATTTACTCCAACGACCCTCAGGTTATCGAGCTTTCGGCACAGTATCTTGCCATTCTGGGCTGGTCGTACATCTTCCAGCTGGTGTCCCAGACGCTGGGCATCATCCTGCGCGCCTGCGGCAGCCCCATGCTGGCCATGACCGCCACGCTGGCCGGCGTTTGCACCAACGGCGTGCTGAACTACATTTTCATCTTCGGCCACCTCGGCCTTCCCGCCATGGGTGTTGAGGGCGCTGCTCTGGCCACGGTCATCGCGGCGGTGGTCAACACCGTGGTGCTGATTACTGTCAGTATCAAGAAGAAGAACGTGGTCGCGGCGTCGTTGAAAAAGCTGTTTTCCTTCTCCAAATCGCTGTTCAAGGACTTTGTGAAGCTCTCGCTGCCTGTGTTCTTCAACGAAGCGCTTTGGTCGTTGGGCATTTCGATGTACAGCATCCTCTGGGGCATTTTGGGCACCGAGGTGCAGGCGTCCATGCAGATTTACACCACGATAGACAGGATCGGCTTCATCATGATGGCAGGCCTGGGCTCCGCCGCGGGCGTCATCACCGGCAACACCATCGGCGAAGGCAACATCGACCGCGCCAAGCTTTATTCCAAACGCATGCTCATCATCACCCCGGTGGCGGTGCTGCTGTTCAGCATGCTGCTGCAGTTCGCGGCGCCGTTGTTCCTGCTCCTGTTTGACGTAACACCGGCGGTTTCCGCCATGGCGCTTTCGGTCATCCGCGTGTACTGCGGCGCGATGTTCCTCTACGCATTGAACTACACCATCATCATCGGCACGCTGCGCGCCGGCGGCGATACCGGCTACGCCAGCGCCGTGGACCTGGTGGGCCTTTGGGCGGTTTCCGTGCCGCTGGCGTTCCTGTTCGGTCTGGCGCTGGGAGTTCCTGTGTGGCTGGTGTTCCTCGCCACCGCGCTGGGTGACGTTCTCAAGGCCTTTATGGGTCTTCGCAGGATAAAAACCGGCAAATGGATCAAGGTGCTGGATTGACGGTTGCGTGCATGATAGAATAGGTATGCACAAAGCACTAGGAGAGAGAAATGGCACATTTCGATTTTGAGATTGTCGGCAAGATCGGCTCCATGGCCCTGATTCGCAAAAATGAGGGCGCGCTGGATTACAACGTGTTTTCCCGCATCGGCGAACAGCTGCGCCCGGGTATTATCTGGGTCAGCTCGGGCGCCGTGGAGATCGGCAGGCTGGACTATATGCGAAGAAACGGCGGCATCGAGCTTCTGGGTGACGAGGAGGATACGAAAACCGACTACGCCGCCCAGGGCCAGGCAATTTTGATGGAGAACTACAGGCGGTTCATATCGCCCCAGTATTCCGTCCGCCAGCTGCTCGTGGAGCACACCCACTTCAACGACCCGGAGAAGCGGGAGCATATCCGCCGCTTTTTGATGCGCTGCCCCGCCCAGAGCGCCATCCCCATCATCAACTACAACGACCCCGTCTCCTTCGAGGAAAACCGAAGACTGGAACTGCAGCATCTGCGTGACCACACCGGGAACGGGCATCTGGTGGAATGTGTGGACAATGACGAGACGGCGGCGGTGATCTGCACCTTGGTGCGGGCGCGGTATCTGGTTCTGTTCACTTCTGCGGACGGCATTTACGCAGACCCGAAAGACCCCTCCACCCTGATTCCGGAAATTGGCGGCGCTACTGCGGATGAGGTCATCGAAAACATCCGCTTCCACCAGCAGTCCTGCGTGGGCGCCAGCCGCAAGGGCGCCAACGGCGCCAAGGCGAAGCTGGAGTTCGTCATCGACCCCATCCGGCAGGACACCACGGTGTTCATCGCCTCCGCCAACTACCGGCTGATGGACGTGATCACCGGCAAAGCCCCCTGCACCCGCATCGGCAGGCGATAAGCCCAAAAGCATCAAAAAAGCGCTCCGGCGAACCGGGGCGCTTTTTACTGTTCTTGTTATTTTCCTTCGGTCTTATCCACAATGCGGATGGTCTTTGTGGTGGAGTAGACGGTCTGGTTTTCCAGCCATTTTTCCTCGTCCGGCGGGTTGGTGAAGCTGATGCCCAGCTGGCGGAAAATGTCCACCACCAGATCCTTCTTGACCAGTGCCTTTCCGGTCAGCACCGAAACGTATGCCTTCTTCGAAAAATTGTACTCCAGGCTGACGACGATGCCCTTGTCCATCATCGCGATGCCGTACATCTCGCCTTCGTGGACCACCAGACGGAGCAGTTCTTCCCCTTTTGCGTTGGAAATCAGGTAGACCGTATCATCCTGATCCATGTTGGCCATGCCCAGCGCCACTTCGACGGGAATGAGCCCGCCCTGCTTCTTGACGGTGTAGTCGCCGATGACGATGCTCTGGCCGAAATCGAACGCGGTTTCCTTCTTGCGGCTGACGTTCAGGTTGACTTCGGGTTGTTCCTCGGTCTTTCGGGGCGAGAAGTACAAAAACACCGGCGTTTCCGTGTTCACGCCCAGATACTCAACGCGCAC
>JBMNTW010000141.1:0-4921 GCA_050945935.1 Christensenellales bacterium | reverse complement strand
CGCACAGGAAGGACGATGGAGGAAATCGAACAGGGTTCCGCAGAAACCCTGCCGAATAACCCTTTCTCGCAGGTGGATGTGCAGCTTGCCAAGCTGGTCAAAACCGTGCCCGAGGGGGAGGGCTGGCTGTTTGAGCTGAAGTACGACGGGTACCGCATCGTCGCTTTTGTGGAAGGGAACGCCGCCCGCCTCGTCACCCGAAACGGCAACGATTACACCGCACGTTTTCGCAGCATTGCGGATGCGCTCGTCGACTGGGCGAAGGGCCGCGCGCTTGTTCTTGACGGGGAGATGGCCATCACCGACGAGCAGGGCAGAACCGACTTTCAATCCCTGCAAAGCTACCTGAAAAACCCCAAAGGAAAAAGCCTGACCTACATTGTGTTCGATTTGCTGGCGCTAAACGGCGAGGACCTTCGCTCCAGCCCGTTGATCGAGCGAAAAAACATTCTGGAAGAACTGATGCAATCCGCCCCCAGCGCGCTGCATTACAGCCGGCACGTCATCGGCAAAGGCAAAGAAAGCTTTGCCGCAGCCTGCCAAATGGGCATGGAGGGCATCGTAGGTAAAAAGGCGGATTCCCCCTACACAGGCAATCGCAGCGGCAGCTGGATCAAGCTCAAATGCGGCGAAAGGCAGGAGTTCGTCATCGGCGGATTTTCCCGCACCGAAAAAAAGGCATCGGGCTTCAGCGCCCTGCTTCTGGGAGTCTACGAAAACGGGGAACTGATTTACGCCGGACGGGTGGGCACGGGATTTTCGCAAAAGTTGATGAACGACCTTTATCAGAAGTTCGAACCCCTGATTCAAGCGGACTGCCCGTTTCAAACGCCGCCCAAAAAGCGTTCGGACGAGGCTTTTTTCTGGCTCTCCCCCGTCCTTGTTGCCGAAGTGCAGTTCGCCGAGTGGACGGAGGAAGGCCTTCTTCGCCAGGCCAGCTTCAAAGGAATCAGGACGGACAAGGACCCCAAAACCGTTAAACGTGAACGGGCGGAGGACAAAGAGCT
The DNA here is from genome assembly GCA_050945935.1 of Christensenellales bacterium. Lineage (GTDB taxonomy): Bacteria > Bacillota > Clostridia > Christensenellales > CALWSW01 > CALNBC01. The sequence continues at coordinate 3,914 of JBMNTW010000141.1, read as the reverse complement.
TCCCCCCATCGACGAGCAGGAGGAACCACCCGTGGGAACGGAACAAAACAGCGTTACCATCGCAAATGTGCGCGTCACCAGTCCGGACAAGGTGATTTTTGAAAACCCCGCCATCACCAAGGCGGAGGTGGTGCAGTACTACGCAACTGTTTCTGCGCGCATGCTGCCCTATGTGCGCAACAGGATTTTGAGCATCGTGCGCTGCCCCAAGGGTGTGGCGCAGTCCTGCTTTTACAAAAAGCACCCCGGTCCGGGCAGCAAGGGGGTTTTGACCATACCCGTCACCAACAGCGAAGGGGAAACGGAGGAGTATTTCTACGTTGAGGACGTGGAAGGCCTTGTTTCCGAAGCCCAGATGGGCACGCTGGAGTTCCACACTTGGGGAAGCCGTGTGGACACACTGGAACAGCCTGACGTGATGGTCTTCGACCTCGACCCCGACGAAGGGCTGGACCTCGCCGCCGTGCGGCAGGGGGTGGTGGACATCAAGAGCGTGTTGACGGAGCTTTCCCTCACCGCCTTTTTGAAAACCAGCGGCGGCAAGGGCTATCATGTGGTGGTGCCTTTTGCGCCTTCGGTGACATGGGACGCGTTTTACGACTTCGCCCGCAGGGTGGCGGAGGTGCTGGAACACAAATGGCCGGACAGATACACCACCAACATCCGCAAAAACAAGCGCACCGGCAAAATCTTCATCGACTGGATGCGAAACGGCCGTGGCGCCACCAGCGTCGCCCCCTATTCCCTGCGCGCCCGGTCCGGGGCGAAGGTGTCCATGCCCATTCACTGGGACGAGCTGGGCAGCATCGCGCCAAACGGCATCGACATGGCAGAGGCGATAAAAAGGCTCGATTCCCCCGACCCGTGGCAGGGATTTTTTGACCTTTCGCAAAGGCTCAAATAAACAAGCCGCACCAAAACCGGTGCGGCTTGTTTTTGACAATGCTATTCGATGAACAGCGAGCCGCCAGCCGCCAGCGTCATGGTGTTAAATGTTTTGAAAACTGCTACGTACTATATGGAATGCGAGCAAATAGATAAAGATAGCGACAATCTTAAAGTTCAATCGTATGTTTCTGAGCAGTTAGAAGTTCTAACTGAGGAACTAGAAAAATTATAACAAAGACGTATCTTGGCAAGTAATACTCCTGCCGCTATGTGAGCGGCTGAAATGAGCAAAGTCCATTGGGCATAAAAAAAGACCACCCAACAGGTGGTCTTTGGAGCTGATGAGCAGATTCGAACTGCCTACCTCCTCATTACCAATGAGGTGCTCTACCGACTGAGCTACATCAGCGATTGCTTTTTGTGTTTTGCGCTCTTGCCAAAGCGCAATTAGCATTATACCCAATTTGCCCTCGATGCGCAAGCCCCTATTTTGATGATTTTCACAAATGCATGCATGGAAAAACTTAGGCCCGGGGAAAAATCGTCTTCCCCGGGCCGAAAGCTGTTCCTTACAGGGCGTAGAACTTCTTCGCTCCTTTTGTTTTGAGCCATTGCCACACCAGCGCGCTGCCAAGAAGCAGCACAGCCAGCAAAATGGCGGCAAAGAGCGTGAACTCCGCGCCGATGAGCGCAAAGATCGCCACCGGAACGCCCAGCGCCACAAAGCCGAGCACCATACACACGATTACGCTCGCCCCGCGCTTCACGGGAATCATGGGATTCTTCCAGTTGAGCATGGGCAGCATCAAATTGGTGACCAGACCCATCAAGCCGGAAAGCAGCGCATACGCCATGGGCACGAGCACCGCGAGAACGCCGCTCAACACGTCCACGCCCAGATAGACGGACGCCGCCGCGCCGGCGATGACGCACACGGGCCACATGAGCAGAAGCTGGAGCTTCAGCTTGGCCTTGAAAATGTCCGCCGCGGAAACGGGCAGGCTGCGCAGAATCCAGAGCCGGTCTCCCTCGATAGAGATGCCCGAAGCGGTGGGCGGAGCCAGCACGCCGCAGTAGCTCACCATCGCCACGAAGATGGGCAGCACAATCGTGCGTTTCAGCTCGGCATCCAGCAAGTCGCCGCCGAACATGCCCTGGGCGCCGAAGATCAGCATGCCGGTGAAAACCAGCGCCAGGATGGCGCCCGCGGCGGTGTTCATCACATAGCCGTAGAAGGACACATACCCCTTCAGCTCCCGATAAAACAGGGCGGAGGAAACGCTCTTGCCCCCGATGCGCTCCAAACGCTCGGTTTTGAAGTTGCTGCGGGTGCGCTTTTCGCCCATTGAAAGATTCGCCTTGCGGAACAATGTGGCGGAAAGCACGGCAAACAGCGCAAACGGCACGCCGCAGATTAACAGCAGCCAGAACAGGTTCAAGTAGCTGCCCAGCACCGCGGACGTAAACAGCCTGGTGGGCAGGAACGCGTCCAGCGCGGCGGAGTAGCCGGCAAACGCCGTGATGAGGTCGCTGTCCGGCATGGCGCTGATGCTCATGGAAAACAGCATCACCAACACAAGGAACGCCAGAGACAGCACCATCATGATCCAGTTGCTCGCCCGGGAGCGGGAAGCGATCCTGCTGATAAAGATGGCGACCACGCCGGCGACGGCGCACACCAGCATGGGCACGATGAGAAGCCCCACCAGCAGGGAAAGGTAGAATCCGATAGAAGCCCCATACTTGATGCCGTAAACAACCGCAAAGGGCAAAGATATTCCGCCGATGCCCGTCATACTGAAGGTGTACGCCAGCAGCAGCTTGGAAAAGTAGAGCTGGCCGTTGGTCACCGGCAGGGCGGCGAGCATCTCATAATCCTTGGCGGCAAACAGCGCGCCGGGGATCTTCATCACGCCGGTAACGAGGGACATGAAAAGCCCCAGAATCAGGCCGCCGGAAATGAGCAGCTGGGGCGCGTTGGCGAAGTCCAGCAGCATGGAGATCATGTATCCGTACATGCCCATGAACCCCATGAACAGCAGCCCGCCGAACAGGGCGGTCACGCCCAGCATGCCGGCTTTGAGCCTGCGCTTTTTCTTGGTGGAGCCGCCCAGAGAGGACAACAGCCCCACCTTCACGAGAAGAAATACGTTTTTCATGGTTCTTCCCTCAGTTCTTGGCGGAATCTTCGGTCAGTTCCAGGAAGGTGGATTCCAAAGAGGCGTTGCCCCGGACCTCGTCGATGCTTCCGGCGGTCAGCAGCTTTCCTTCCCGGATGATGGCGACCTTGTTGCAAAGCTTTTCCGCCACCTCCAGCACGTGGGTGGAGAAGAAGATCGAGCAGCCCATCTGGCACTGTTCCTTCATGATTTCCTTCAGGGTGAAGGAGGCTTTGGGGTCCAGCCCCACGAAGGGTTCATCCAGCACCAGGAGTTTCGGCGAATGCACCAGCGCGGCGATGAGGGCGAGCTTCTGCTTCATGCCGTGGGAATAGGCGGAAATCACGTCGCCCAGGTCCTTCGTCAGCTCGAAGGCCGCGGCGTACTTTTCGATCAGCCTGTCCCTCTCCTGCCTGTCGACACGGTAAATGTCCGCAATGAAGGAAAGGTACTTCACGCCGGTCAGATTGTCGTAAAGGTCGGGATTGTCGGGGATGTAGGCGATCATGCGCTTGCAGGCGATGGGGTCTTCCCGGATGGACTTTCCGCCGATGCGCACGTCACCCTCGTCAAAATCCATGATGCCGGTGATGCACTTGATGGTGGTGGTTTTGCCCGCGCCGTTTCTGCCGATGAAGCCGCAGATATCCCCTTCGGCCACGGAGAGGGACAAATTGTCCACCGCCTTTTTGCCCCCCTTGTAAATTTTCGTTAAACGGGAGATTTCAAGCATGGTAAGCCTCCTCAACCGGCGGCGCCTTCTATTTTTATGCCGCCTTTTGTTTGGCACACATGATACACCCCGGGGATTTTGCTGTAAATATATCATGTTAAAAACATACTCCCTGTACGCTCAAAACCTCTTTT